>JAPSGG010000067.1 GCA_031177845.1 Chromatiales bacterium | reverse complement strand
CGGGAAGAGATCGAGGCGTTGCTGGAACCTGCCGAGTACAAGATCTTCGCGCGGCGTTTCGGACTCGACCGACCAGCGAACTTCGAGGGGCACTGGCATCTGCACGCCTACGAACCGCTACACAAGTTGGCTGCCGAGTTCGATACCGACGAAAGAGCGATCGCGGCGAATCTCAATCAGGCGCGCACGAAACTCTTCCAGGCGCGGGAATCACGTGTGCGCCCCGGCCGCGACGAAAAGATACTGACCAGTTGGAATGCCTTGATGATCAAGGGCATGGCGGTAGCGGGCCGTCACTTGAACCGGCCTAGTTACGTCAAATCGGCGACGCGTGCACTGGATTTCATCCGCAAGACGCTATGGCGCGACGGTCGGTTACTGGCCACCTTCAAAGATGACAAAGCGCACTTGAGCGCTTATCTGGACGACTATGCATTTCTCATCGATGCGATCATCGAGCTGCTGCAGGTGCGCTGGCGCGGCCACGAACTGCGCTTCGCCTGCGAGCTGGCCGATGTGTTGCTGGCGCATTTCGAGGATTCCGAGCATGGGGGCTTCTGGTTCACCGCCAACGACCATGAGCACTTAATCCAGCGGCCGAGAGCCTATGCGGACGAGGCTACGCCCTCAGGCAATGGGATTGCGGCGCAGGCGCTCGCGCGGCTCGGGTACCTGATCGGGGAGACGGGCTATCTAAAAGCCGCCGAACGCACGTTGAAATCTGCCGCCAGGGTGATCGGCGAATCGCCAATCGCCCATACGAGTCTACTGACCGCGCTCGAAGAACAGCTGATGCTGCCTCAGATCATTATCCTGCGCGGCCACGGCGGCACCCTCAAGGACTGGCACCAGAGCTGTATTCGCGACTACGCGCCGCGACGCCTGAGCTTTGCGATTCCGGACAGTGCGTCTGACCTGCCGCAAGCGCTGGCAGAGAAGGCGCCGAAAGGCGAGGCGGTCGCCTATATCTGTGAGGGGACGACATGCTCGCCGCCTGTCCTTGACGAGGAAAGCTTGAGGACGGAGCTTGCCCAGACGACGGCCAAAGCTTAGCGGCATAGCGGATTTCCACGCATCGCTGCGATAGAGTTCGCAGCGCCGCCGCGATCGAATAACATATCCGGCGCCTGAAACCTACGGACAACTGGCAGACATGAGAAATATCCGTATTGCATGGCGCCTGTTCCTGATCGCGATCCATGTGGCTGTCGGATTGGTGATCACTACGACATTGCTGCGCCACGGGGATACCAAACCGCCCGGAGACAGAGAACGCACAGTCGTCAGTTGGTGGATGCGGTGCGTGGCTCGCATCTTGGGACTGCACATCAAAGTGCTGGGGACACCTCCTGAGCACCCCGTATTAGCGGTTTCCAATCACATCTCCTGGCTGGACATCCCGGTGCTCGCCAGTATATTTCCAGTCAGCTTCGTATCCAAAGCAGAGATCCGTGACTGGCCAGCGCTGGGCATGCTGACCGCGCGCGCGGGCACCTTGTTCATTCAGCGCGGCGGCAAGAATGCCGCCAATCAGGCGATGGAGCAGATCGCCTTTCGCCTGCGCCGCGGCCACAGCATCGCGGTGTTCCCGGAGGGCACAATTACGGACGGCCATAGCGTGAGGCGGTTCCATCCGCGGCTGTTCGGTGCGGCCGTGTACGCCAACGCGTATATCCAGCCGGTGGCCATCCGCTATCCGCATGCACATGGCGTACACCCCGCCGTCCCATTCGTGGATGCTGAACCTTTCTTTAAGCATGCAATCCGTGTGCTAAGTGAAAAGCGCATAAACGTCGAAGTGACATTATGCCGAAAACTCGCCAGTCAATCGGTGGATCGGCGCACCCTAGCCAAACAGGCGTTTGAGGCGATCAGGCAGAGCGTGGAACGTCGCCCCGAATCACTGTCCCAGACCCAGCGTCAGCTCTAGGCGAAGATCAGTATACGAAGATGGGGAAACGCAGCGGGGTAGCGACCCGCGGCTGCTCATTGATTTGCCAGTGTGCCGGTTGGCAGCGGTACCAATCCAGCCGCTGTCCTTGGGGTATTGGGGCAGGAGCTATGCTGTGCTATTCATGCGGAAGCGTGGGCACAGCGGCCAAGCGCTGCCCGCTTGTGCCGTCATAGCGCTTCTTCCACTTCGCCATTTGATCTGCGGCCAGGGGCCGGCTGATGAAATAGCCCTGCACCATATCGCAGCCGTACGATTCCAGAAGGTTCCAGCACGCGTGCGTTTCAACGCCCTCCGCTGTCACCTTCAGTCCCATGTTGTGGCCTAGGTCAATCATGGAGCGGACGATGACCGCGTCATCATCGGCCTCTTTCAGGTTGATGATAAAGGACTTGTCGATCTTGATTTCATCCACCGGCAGGCGCTTGAGTTGATTCAGGGAAGAATAACCGATGCCAAAGTCATCGATGGCGAGACCTATCCCGATGCCCTTGAGGCGATTGAGTACCTGCAACGAGTGCGCGGCATCGCGCATCACCGCGCCCTCGGTAATCTCCAGCGTCAGTTGGGATGCCTGCACGTTATGCGCGGACAGACATTGTACGACGGCGTCCGGCATACTGTCGTCGAGCAGGTCGAGCGCGGAGAGATTGACGCTCACGGACAAGTCCATCTGCTGCTCGTGCCACAACCCACATTGATGAATCGCGGTCTTCAAGGCCCAGCGCGTCAGCGCGCGGATCTGGCCCGATTCTTCAATCAGTGGAATGAATTCATCTGGCGGCACGATACCGTACTTCGGATGGCGCCAGCGTACCAGCGCCTCCACCCGTAGCGCGCGCCTGTCTGTTAATGCGACCATCGGCTGGTAGTGCAGGTACAACTCGTTATTATCGATCGCGCGCCCCAGATCGTTGATCAGCGAAATTTGCAGTAAATGCTTTTCATCCTGTCCTATTCTGTAAACCGCGATGGCCTGCTTAGTCTCCTTCGCGTGATACATGGCGATATCCGCGCGGCGCAGCAGAGTCTCAAGCGTGCGGGCATGCGCGGGGTACAACGCGATGCCCACGCTCACCTTGAGGCTAATCTGCATCTGGGGCAGTGCGATGGGCCGGATCAGCGCATCGGTCAGCTTGCGGGCGACTTCTAGCGCCTGCTGCACATCTACGTCCTCTAGCAGCACCAGAAACTCGTCGCCACCAAGGCGCGCCACGGTATCGGTGCTACGCGAGTTTTTCGCCAGGCGTTTGGCGGTCTCCTGCAGCACCAGATCACCGGTCTGGTGACCCAGTGTGTCGTTGATCTCCTTAAAGCGATTCAGATCCATCAGCAGCAGCGCGAATGAGGTGCCTTGGCGTTCCGCACGCGCCAGCGACATGTTCAGGCGATCCCCAACCACGGCGCGGTTGGGGAGACCCGTCAAGATATCGTGGTGAGCGCGGTGCACAATACTGTTGAAGGTCGTCGCCAGCATGCCGATCTCATCGGTGCGGTTGACCTCGACGGCGCGCGTATATCTACCCTTCTCGATCTCGCGCGCGGCCGAGATCAGCGCCTGCACCGGCCGCGTGACATTTCCCGCAAGCATGCTGGCTGCCACGATGGAGAGAATCAAGGCCGCGACTGATAGCGCGACCAATTGCCACTCTAAGCGATAATACCGCGCCAACTGCTTTTTCATTGAGGTTTGGATGACGGCGATGACCTGATGTCCAGCGTGTTCGGCAAGCCGCAGGCTAAGTGTCAGTTGGGCTGTCCCCTCCACGACAAATGGGTCGGTGCCGGCTGCGCTGAACACGCTGGCGAAGGCATGGTGCAAGGCCTGCACTCTTTCCGCGCCTAGTGTCGAGGCGAGAACGTGAGGATGCTCACTAGGTCCCTGAACCAGGAAGGAGATATCCAACCCCGTGAGCGACTTGAAGTCCGCAGCGATCTCTTGATCGATCCGGAAACCCATGCACACCCATGCTTTGTGAGCCGGCGAATACACCGGCGCGATCACGAACTGGTAGGGTCGGCCCCTAAACATCAGCACCAGGGAAACGGATTCCTGCTCCGGTGCCTGCTTGAGGAGGTCCGGGAAGGGAAAGCGCATGCGGCCTTGGAATTTGTGATGACTGCTCGCCAGCAGTTGCCCATCCAGCGACGCCAGCATTGCGATATCGGCGTCGACGCGCTCCCCATAATTCGCCAGCGCTAACTGAATGGTCGTCGAGTCCATGGTTGCGACCACCTCGCGGAAGGCGTAGTCCGAGGCTAGAATCCGCACCTTGCCGGCCAGCTGCTCACCGCGCGCATGGACAAGCCGGATAAATACGCGTCCACCCACGCGCAACTCATCGCGAGCGCCTTCTCCGATATTGTGCCGGGTCGTTGCGAGCACCGCGATGAACGTGGCGATCTGCACCGCCGCGATCAAACCGATGAACAGGATCAGCAGCTTGGTCTGAAAGCTATGGATTTTCACCCAGGAAGGGCCTGAATTTAGCTTGCGGGAGGGACGATGGCTTGCGGCGGAAGGCACTGCATGGCCGTTAACTACTCGTTACGCGGTCTTGGAGCAGGGGAGATAGGCAAGCCGGACCACCTCGTCGCCGCCGACAATGGCGCTGTGCGCCTCGCCCGGTTGGGCAAGTGGGTAGTATCGCACCGCCGCCGCGCTAGTCTCTCGCCGTTTGGATGAACGGTAAAAATAGGGAGACGAACAAGGCGGCGTGATAAGCGTCGTGATCCGAGTCGTCGGGTTGCAGTTGGCCTTTCCCCTCTGCCACGCACTCACGTAGCTTCACGACGCGATCTGCCTTCTCCGCGTCCCTTTGCACACTTGCGATCTTGACGCCAAGGTGTCTATGTGCGCGAGGGCCTAGTGGTCGGCCGATATACCCGGCCTGGGAGCGCATAGGCCACCACGAAAGCCACCGCAGCGGCCGCCACGATGGAGGGTCCGGCCGGAGTATCCCATTGAAGGGATGCAGACAGACCGCCGACCACGGCGAGGCAGCCGATCAGGCTAGCCAGCAATGCCATCTGTTCAGGGCTCGCGGCAAAGCGCCGGGCGGTCGCCGCCGGAATGATCATCAGCGCGGTGACGAGCAGAATTCCAACGATCTTCATGGCCACCGCGATGATCACCGCGACTAGCAGCATCTGCGCGATATTCACCCATATCACGGGAACGCCTTCCACCTTAGCCAATTCCTCGTCGATGGTCATACACAACAGCGGGCGCCAAAGGCCCAAGATTCCCAATAAGGCCAGTCCACCGCTGGCGTAAATCCACGCTAGGTCCCGATTGGCGATGGCGAGGATATCGCCGAACAGATAGCCCATGAGATCCACGCGCAGACCCTCGGCAAACGCCACCGCCACCAGTCCTAGTGCCAGCGCACTGTGGGCCAACACGCCCAATAGGGTATCGGTCGCCAGGCGGCGCTGGCGTTGCAGGATGGCCAGCAGCAGTGCGACCGCGGCGCACACCGCCATTACGGTCCAGTTGAGGCCTAGGTTGAACAGAAATCCCAATGCAATGCCCAATAGCGAGCTGTGCGCCAGCGTGTCTCCGAAGTACGCCATGCGCCGCCATACGATGAACGATCCCAAGGGGCCGGCGACCACCGCTACAGCGGTGCCGGCCGCCAGCGCCCGCAGCATGAAGTCATCGAGAATCGGCATCCGTGTTCCCGCGGTTGTCTGACAGTGGCACGACGCAACCGTGCAGATTGTGCTGGTGATCGTGGTGATGGGTGTAAATCGCAAGCCCGCCCGGCCGCAATGCGCCGAAAAGCTTGAGGTATTCCGGGTGGCGGCTCACCGCCTCGGGCAGGCCGGTACAGCACACATGGTGGTTGAGACAGATCACCGAATCGGCCGCCTCCATAACCAGATGCAGGTCCTGCGAGATCATTAGCACGGCGCATCCGCGCCGGTCGCGGATCGCGGCGATCAATTTGTACAATTCCCCCTGTCCGGCGACATCCACGCCCTGGGCCGGCTCATCCAGCACCAGCACCGTTGGGTCGCGCAGCAGCGCGCGCGCCAGTAACACCCGCTGGAACTCGCCGCCCGAGATGACCTGGACCGGCGCAGACTCCACGTGCGAGGCGCCAACTTCCCGCAGGGCGTGCCGAACCTCGGCGCGCGCCACACGGTTGTTGAGGGTGAGAAAGCGCTGCACCGTTAAAGGGACGATGGGATCGATGCGCAGCCGCTGTGGCATATAGCCGATCTTGAGGCCGCGTGCCAACATCACCTTACCCTGCCGATAAGGCACCAGCCCCAGCAGGGCGCGCACCAGAGTAGTCTTGCCGGCGCCGTTGGGGCCGATCAGGGTCACGATCTGTCCGGGGAAGATCGCCAGATCGATGTCGTTGATGATGTCGTGGCCGTTCACGCATACACTCAAGCCCCGCGCCTCGATCAAGGGCTGGTCGCCAGATCGTTCGCTTCGCATCAGCATATGGGTATGCTGTTCCAGAGGTAGCCCTGGCTATCCTTGCGCGATTTCCGCAGAGGCGCATCCGGCACGGTCGACTCCATTGGGCCAAGAGCTTGATGGTCGGCTAAAGCCAACCCTCTCCATATCGCTATCACCGGCCTCCAGGATTGCATTGACCACGCCTGCGTTGCATCATCGCTGCCATGCCGCACACAATGCGGCACATGCCTCCTCGTGGAACAAGGGGGCGAGTTCACAACGCCGCCCCGCAGTCGCGGCACGTTCCTTCCACCTCCAGGACCTGTCGGGACATCTGAAAGCCCAAGCGGCCCGCGCAGCAGCCGATGTCGGCTATGACCTGCTGCTCTTCGAGCTCGACCGCTCCGCCGCATTGTCTGCAGACGAAGATCAGACCGAAGTGATCATCGTGGGGCCGGCTGCAGGCCACGAAGGTATTCGACTTAGCAATCCGATGCACCAATCCCTGCGCCTGCAGAAACTCCAAGGTGCGATAGATGGTTGGCGGGGCATCGCTGAAGCCGTCGGCTCGGAGTGACTTCAGCAGGTTGTAAGCTCCGACCGGTTTGCCGGCGTTGAGCACGAGTTCGAGCACCCGGCGGCGCAACGGGGTCAGCTTTTTACCACTGCGTGAACAGGCCCTTTCGGCGGCCGCCAGGCCCGCCCGTCGTTCTGCCGCCGTCGTTTTCTGTCGCATGCCTATTTCTTTGGCTACGTGTAATGATGTTACAGTATAACGTTACGAGCCCCGAATGCAGAAGGCCTGATCATGATCTCGGTGAGAGCTTTGTTGACGATACTCCTGTTGGCATCGGCTTCGTGGGCGCCCCCGCGCGCCGATGCCGCGCCCGATGTGGCGGTAAGCATCGCGCCCGTACATTCTCTCGTGGCGGCCATTATGGAGGGCGCGG
>JAPSGG010000066.1 GCA_031177845.1 Chromatiales bacterium | reverse complement strand
GCAGAATAAAATTGTCTCGAAGCTTTAGCGCCGTAATGTCCACGCCCTGCGGCAGCAATCTCGGGGTTACATAAGTGGCCGCATCGGCGGTTTCCAATTCGTAGAGATCATCGCTAATCAGATAGACAGTGTCTTCGACCAAGACATAGCGCCGGTAGCTGACCGGATTAATGTTGCCGAAGGCTACTTCCTGATCGTTTAGTGTCACCACCACCTGTGGTTCGGCCAGTCCATACCGAGCCAGGTTCAGTTCATTCGCTTTGTATTTTGTGTCGCTGGTCTTGAGCGCCAGGTTGAGCAGGGAATTGACGCGCACGTCATTGGCCGGCATTTTCGCGGGTGAGCTCAGCCACCATTGACCGTTCCGGCGCTCGATCACGATGGCGCGATGCCCCGCGCGTCTTATGGTTATCCGGGTGATCGCAACCGGATCGAGCGCGGTCAAATGGGCTTCTTCAGGTGACTGTTGGCCTGGCCGCAGCCATATGACGAGCGCGAGTCCCGCCAGTAGAACGACGAGCCCGAGATTTAGCCATGCGCGGGCGCTCATCAGCGCCGCCGGCGCTTAAGCCAGATGATCACACCCGTGACCGCCAGGCCGACCGGCAGTACGGTCAGAAAGGTGAACGCGATAGCGAAGATCTGGCTGTTGGTCAACACGAGTTCCGTGTCGGGCGCGCTCGTAGGATTAATCGAGATGAGTTCATCGTCGCGGATCAGCCAGTTGAATAGATTGATACCCAACTCCAGATTATCGCCATTGCCGATGTAGCCATTGGCCAGGAAGTCGCTGTCGCCGATGACCACGGCGCGCTGTTGGACATCCTCCATGTCGCGACTCAGGGCAAGACCGATATTGAGCGGCCCGGCTCGGTCGCCGGCCTTACTGCTAAAGGTGATCTCCTCACCGCTCAGGCTGCCGGTCTCAGACCAGGTGCGAGCGAGCGTGGTGAGTATCGGATCCGCGCTCCAGCCGATACCCGCTTTGGCTTCGGCGGCGGCCGCAAACGGAAATAGGGTTTGGGCGTTGAGGTCCCGAGTAATGGGATGCCGACTGTAATCGACCACCGGCACCACCGCAGGATGCTGGATCCCCAATAGGGCGCGCAGCTCGGGATTGGCATCGACGGCGACACCCTCCACGAAGTCCACACCCAGCTCATCGGCCAATGATTCCAGACCAGCCATGTCCTTGGGATCGCGCAGCCACAGCAGATTGCCGCCGCTGCTGACGTATTCGCGAAGTTTTGCGACCTCGCCTTTGAGCAGCGCAGACTGCGGCGATGCGATTACCAGCAAACTGGTATTCTCCGGGATTTTCGGCTCGCGAATGAGATTAAGCGTCTGCACCTGGATGCCGCTGCGAGTCAGGCTATCGTTGAGGCGGCTGTAGCCCTGATTGATGTCGACCGATAGATCGCGTTCACCGTGGCCTTGCAGGAAGAGCACCCACCGTTCTTCGTCGCGCGCCAGCCGCTGCAGAGCATTGGCCAGCGTCTGTTCGCTCATGTCATTCACGACCTCGGTGCGGCTGCCAACGCGCACCAGCATTTGACCGGCGCGCGTGATACCGGCTTCCCTAGCGCGTTCCGGTTCCAGATCCGGATTACTGAAGCTTACGTCTAAGCTCGGCTTAAAGCGCCGATACTTGGTCAAGCTCTCCTGGATGCGCTGGCGCAGCGGCGCGTCGTCCGGCACAAAGGCGACGAATTCTATCGGCTCGTCAATGGCGGTGAGGAGTTCCTGGCTTTCTTCGGACAAGGTGTTGCGGTTGCCGGCTGTCCAATCGGCTTGAATGGCATAGAGCGTGCTCAGCCACGCAGCCAAGCCAATAATGCCAAGAAATAAGACGATAAATACGACGTTCTGCAACCGCAGCCGCCAGCGGGACTGGGGAGTGATCTCCATGAATCCCGCTAATTCCTGTCGCCAAGAATAAATCCCCCCCTTCCCCCTCTTTCAAAGAGAGGCGCAGGGGGGATTCCCTTTTTCTCACCGATCACGTGCACTGCGCGCTAAACACAAAATCACCGCTGCAAGCGCTCGTTGTCCAGCTGCCGGATGGTGAGGATCAGGAATGCGGCGCTGAACAGCAGGTAGTAGACTACGTCGCTGCTGTCGAACAATCCCTGCAGGAACGACAGAAAGTGTCCGAAATGCGAAAGGTAAATGAACAGCTCGCTAGCCGTGCCCTGGGCGCTGCCCGACATGTACAACACCACCAGGAACAGCAGCAGTCCAAAGGTCGCGACCGCTGCGATCAACGGTGTTCGGGTCTGGCAAGAGATGAACAGGCCCGCGGCTGAAAATGATGCCAGCAGCAGGAATAGGCCTAGGAAACCGGCCGCGATTTTGCCCCAGTCCAACGTGGTGCCGGCCACCAGCGACACCGGCATCAGGGTGAGCAAGCCCAGCAACACCAAGGTAAAAAGCAGCAACGCCAGATATTTCCCCAGCACGATTTCCGTGATCGATAAGGGTGCGCTGGTCAGCAGAGTGAGGCTGCCCTGGCTTCGTTCCTCGCTGAACGTCCGCATAGTGAGCAGGGGAGTCACACTCAACATCATCACGCCGGCCCAAAAGAGCACCGGCGCCAGCACGATATCGGTAACGCCCGGCGCGCCCGGCGCGCCAACCAACTGGGGCTGGAGGACGTTCAGATAGTTGTCCACCAAGATCAGGAATATCAATCCTAAAATAAACAGTACTACGGCCAGGATCGCCCACGCGAGCGGCGAATAGAACATCCGGCGCAGCTCACTTCCTGCGATGGTCAGGATCATGCGCTTGCCCGCATCGGATTGGTCTTCACGCCATCGGTGTCGAACTCTCGGTGTACAAGATCCATAAAGATCTGTTCCAGCGTGGTGCGTTCCGGTGCCAATTCATACAGGCCCCAACCCCTATCGACCGAAGCCTTGACGATCGCTTCTGCGACCTTCGCTTCCCTGTGCACGATGCGCAGTCGCCCGCCCGCCAGCGGCTCGACCCCTTCCACGCCGGGGAGCTGGTACAGTTCCGCGATCGCTGGCGGGGCTCGGAACGCTACGATCAGCCCAATTGATCCATGCCGCTCGCCGAGGCCCGTGAGCGTGTCGTTGAAAACCGTGCGCCCGGCGTGAATGATCTGCACACGGTCGCACACCGCCTGGACCTCGGGCAGGATATGAGTGGAGAGGATCACACCGTGGCTGCGGCCCAGCTCTCGGATCAGCGCGCGAATCTCCCGGATCTGGATCGGGTCCAGGGCTACGGTGGGTTCATCCAGGATGACGATCAAGGGCGAATGGATCAGCGCCTGCGCGATGCCAACACGCTGCTGATAGCCCTTGGACAAGTTTCCGATCACCCGGCGTCCGGCATCAATGAGCCCACAGCGCGTTTTGACCTCATTCAACGCCGCGGCTATGCGCGCGCGGGGAACGCGGTGCAGGCGCGCGCAATAGCGCAGGTACTCGTCCACACTCATATCCGGATACAGCGGCGGACGTTCAGGCAGATAGCCCACGTGGGTCTTGGCGAGCTTAGGGTGGTCGAGGAGGTCAATGCCGTTGATGTTGATGCGCCCCGCCGTTGGCGCGAGATTGCCGCTCAGCATCCGCAAGGTAGACGACTTGCCCGCGCCGTTCGGCCCCAGCATTCCCAGCACCTCGCCGCGGCGAAGCGTTAGACTCAGGTCTTCGACCGCACAGTACTGCCCGTAGAAACGGAATACGCGTTCGGCGCTGACCAGGACCTCGTCAGACATGCGTGTGCAATTGGTTGCCGATGAGCGAGCGTGCATTCTATAAGCTGAGCGCGATGAAGGATAGGGTCGGCGGCCATTCTGCGGGAGTCGTGAGCAAGCTGCTGCCCGCTCCTCTTCTGCTGCCCAAGCCGGCCCCTGTCACTTGCTTGGACATTTGCGCTTCGCTGTCCTTTGGCCCCGCGCCCCTATCAGGCGTGGCGCTGCCCCCACTCCCGCAGCGCTTTCAGTACGAGACGTAAGCTCTTACCCTTCTCGGTGAGATGGTACTCGAGCCTGGGTGCTCGCTGTATAGCCGGTGGGTGATCAGCCCATGCGCTTCCAAGTCGCGTAGAATAAGAACTCATGCACCTGCTCGGCATCGATACCGGCGGCACCTTCACGGACTTCGTGTACTTCGATGGACGCACCTTGCGCGCGCATAAGGTGTTGTCCACGCCTGAGGCGCCACAGCGGGCCATCCTGCAGGGCATCGCCGACCTGGGGCTGGATACCAGGGATCTCGTCTTGATCCACGGCTCCACGGTCGCGACCAACGCAGTGCTGGAAGGTAAAGGGGTGCGCACGGCGTATATTGCCAACCGGGGCTTGGGCGACGTGCTGACCATCGGGCGGCAGGCGCGGCGCGAACTCTATGATCTTCAGCCGCAGCCCGTATCGCCACCCGTGGAAGTGGAACTGTGTCTGGAGACCGGCGGCCGCCTGGCCTACGATGGCACTATCCTCGAATCTCTCGATGAGCAGGCGCTTGCCGTCCTCATCGAACAGCTCGAGAAATCGCGGCCGCGTGCGGTCGCGATCAACCTGCTGTATTCATTTGTGGATGACTGCTTCGAGCGTGCTATCGAGGCCGCCCTGCCGCAGGGCATGTTCGTCTCGCGCTCTTCGAAGGTATTGTCCGAACATCGCGAGTACGAACGCGGCATCGCGACTTGGCTGAACAGCTACGTCGGACCGATCATGCAGGGCTATCTGAACGGCTTGCGCGACCAATTGCCCGGCGCGAGTGTCAAGGTCATGCAGAGCCATGGCGGCACCATCGACGCCGCTCCTGCCGGTGGGCACGCGGTGCAGCTCCTGCTGTCAGGGCCCGCCGGCGGATTGATGGGTGCACGCCATGTTGCCGCCGCCTCGGGGCATCGGCGCTTGCTGACCTTCGACATGGGAGGGACCTCCACCGATGTCGCCCTAATCGACGGCGATATCCGGCTTACCTCGGAGGGCAAAGTCGCGGACTATCCGGTGGCCGTGCCCATGGTCGATCTGCATACGATCGGCGCGGGCGGAGGTTCGATCGCGCGCGTGGATGCCGGAGGTTTGCTAAAGGTCGGTCCCGAATCCGCCAGCGCCGATCCGGGACCGGCCTGTTACGGCCGAGGCGGCATCGAACCCACGGTCACCGACGCCAACTTGGTGCTGGGGCGGTTGCCAGCGCAGGTATCTTTGGGCGGCTATATGAAGCTGGACGAGGCGGCCGCGCGGTCCTCGCTAAGCACGCTTGCAGAGCGTCTGAACATGGACGTGGAAACCGCAGCTCAGGGCGTGATCCGGCTCGCAAATGAGCACATGGCGCAGGCCCTGCGCGTGATCTCGGTGCGGCGCGGACTGGATCCGCGCGATTACGTCCTCGTCAGCTTTGGGGGCGCAGGCGGTCTGCACGTGTGCGATTTGGCTGAGGCCTTGGGTGTGACGCAGGCGCTGGTGCCCGTGCATGCCGGCGTGCTGTCGGCACTCGGCATGCTGATCGCGCCGCAAGGCCGGCAATTATCGCAGACCTTGAACGTGAGTCTACGCGCCTGCACCGATTCGGAAATCGAAGCTCGATTCGAAAAACTCGCCGCCACTGGCGTGGCCGAACTAGAAGGTGATGGTGTCACCGATATCGCGCGTGATTATTCGCTCGATCTGCGCTACGAGGGTCAGTCATCAACCTTGCGCATAGGATGGCGGGGCATTGCCCGATGCGAGCGGGATTTCCACCAGCGCCACCGGCAGCGGTTCGGCCACGCGTTGGAGATGCCCATCGAGCTGGTCAATATCAGGGCTGGCTTGCGCGCCGCCGGCTCTCCACCTGCGATGCCACGTCTCGCTGAGGGGAAGCCGGCCGCGCCCATCGCTCGTCTCCGTGTAGTAGGCTTATCCGCGCCGGCACCTTTATATGAACGCCAGGCACTTTGCGTCAATCAACAGCTCGTCGGACCATTGCTCATCAGCGAGACATCGGCCACGACATGGGTGACCGGCGGCTGGCGTGCAAAAGTGGATGAGGTGGGCAATCTGCTGCTGGAACAGGCGTGATCGCGGTAGACGCTTTCAAGTTGTTTGATCTATAGTCGCAATCCATTAACACATCACATCCATCAGGAGCGAAGTTGAACATCACGACTGGTTTATTGGCGCTCCCATGGTGGGGCTATCTCATCGTCGGGCTGATACTGACCCATATCACGATTGCCTCGGTGACCATTTTTCTGCATCGTTGCCAGGCCCATCGGGCGCTAACCTTACATCCCATCGCCAGCCATTTCTTCCGCTTTTGTCTATGGCTCACTACCGGCATGGTGACCAGAGAATGGGTGGCCGTGCACCGTAAACACCATGCCAAAACCGAGACCGAGGAAGACCCTCATAGCCCGCATGTGAAAGGGATTCATAAGGTGCTGTGGGAGGGCGCTGAACTATATCGAGCCGAGGCGAGGAAGGTGGCCACCCTCGAAAATTACGGCCGCGGTACGCCGGATGACTGGCTGGAGCGCAAGCTGTACACGCCCTTCAATGCGCTAGGAGTCAGCCTGCTTGCCGTCATCGACTTCGTGCTGTTTGGCATCTACGGCATTACGCTGTGGGCGGTGCAGATGATGTGGATCCCGTTCTTTGCCGCCGGCGTCGTCAATGGGCTGGGGCATTACTGGGGCTATCGTAATTTCGAGAGTCCGGATGGCTCGACCAATATCACGAACTTCGGCATTCTCATTGGCGGGGAGGAGATGCACAACAACCACCACGCGTTTCCGACTTCAGCGCGCTTCTCAATCAAATGGTGGGAATTTGACATCGGCTGGATGTATATCCGCCTGCTGTCGGCCCTAAGATTAGCGAAGGTCAAGAGGGTCGCGCCAAGGCCTGTGATCCGCAAGGACAAGAATGGCGTCGATATCGACACCGCGCGCGCGGTCATTAACGGGCGCCTGCACGTCATGGCCCAGTATGCCAAGCGCGTGACGCTGCCGGTGTTTCGCGATCAGCTGAGGCGTGCGGACGTTCCTTACCGATGCGCGCTCAAGAAGATCCGCCACGCCCTGGTGCGTGAGGAAAGCCGCATCGATAGCCAGGTCAAGGACAAGCTTCACGAGACGCTGCGTCACAACGAGGCGTTGAACACCGTGTACGAATACCGCCGCAGGTTGCAGGCGCTGTGGGGACGCACCCATGAGAGCCACGAGAAGGTGTCGCAGGCCCTGCAGGAATGGTGTCACCAGGCCGAGGCCACCGGCCTCAAGGTATTGGAGGATTTCGCGCGGGGGCTGCGGGGGTACTCGCTACAAACGGTGTAGATTTGTGGGAGCGATCCCCTTGATCGCCCTCATCCCCTCCTGCGCTGCGCAACC
>JAPSGG010000065.1 GCA_031177845.1 Chromatiales bacterium | reverse complement strand
AGAAGGCCTATCGCCGCCTGGCTATGAAGCATCACCCCGACCGCCGGCCGGGAGACGAGAAAGCGGCGCAGCAGTTCAAGCAGGCCAAGGAAGCCTACGAGGTTCTATCGGACCCCCAAAAGCGCACCGCCTATGACCAGTTCGGCCATGCGGGCGTCTCGCGGGGCGCGGGCAGCGGCTTCCGCGGCGGCTTCGGCGATATCTTCGACGACATCTTCGGCGATATCTTTGGTGGCGGTGGCCGTGGAGGCGCGCGCGCCTATCGCGGTGCGGACCTGCAATACAACCTCGAACTGAGTCTGGAAGAGGCGGTATTTGGCACAGAAGCCAAGATCCGCGTGCCCGTCCTAGTCAACTGCCACACCTGCGGTGGCAGCGGTGCGCGGCCTGGCACTTCGCCGCAGACCTGCAGCACCTGCGACGGCGTGGGCCAAGTGCGCATGCAGCAGGGATTCTTCTCCGTGCAGCAGACCTGTCCGCGGTGCAGGGGCGCCGGTAAGGTCATCACCGATCCTTGCGCGATTTGCCGCGGTCAGGGCCGGGTTGAAGAGCCCAAAGTGCTGTCCGTCAAGGTTCCCGCTGGTGTCGATACCGGGGACCGCATTCGCCTGGCAGGCGAGGGCGAGGCCGGCGCGCACGGGGGCGGCCCGGGTGATCTTTACGTGCAGATCCGAGTCAAGCCGCATCCGTTGTTCGTGCGCGATGGCAATAATCTAACCTGTCTGGTGCCGATCAGCTTTACGACCGCCGCGCTGGGAGGCGAGTTGGAAGTGCCCACCCTGGACGGACGCATCAAGCTCAAGATTCCGCCGGAGACACAGACGGGCAAACACTTCAAGTTGCGCGGCAAGGGCGTCAAGCCAGTGCGCGGCGGTCCGCCGGGCGATCTGATCTGTCAGATCGTGGTGGAAACCCCGGTCAATCTCACCAAGCGCCAAAGAGAGCTCATGGAGGAACTGGATAAGAGCCTGGCCGATGGCGGCGAGCGCCACAACCCGCAGGCGCAGAGTTGGCTGAACGGCGTCAAGCGCTTCTTCGAGGATATGAAGTTTTGGCCGTAATGTGCATTCTGTAGACCGCATCTAGGTTGATCGGCTATTGGCTTCGCCTCCTGTAGCTCGCTCGCTGCTCGCCACCGTGCTGGCTTTAAGAAATACCCGCTGTTTGAGCGGCCGCAGGTAAACTCGATCGCCCTGCTTGAGACGGTCGTGCTCGGGGTTGCCGCGCGGCAACTTCACGCAAATTAACTCGCCAGAGGATATCGATACGATGCTCGCGATTAATGATGATGAAGCGACGCCGTGGGTAACCCAATAGTGCCAGTCTGTTGTCAGGGCGCAGGCCCTCCTCCAGAACAGACCAAAGGGCGGCAAAGCTCGGATCCTCAAACAGGCTATCCCATCGTGTCACCAGCGGCCGCAGCAGATCGTGTACAAGATGCCAGGTATCCGATTTTCCCGGCACGCGCGCCTTGAGGCGCAGCGCACCACTGTGCATCAGGTAGATGCCTTCCGTGACTTCGAAGGGATACACGTTGCTGCTCACCGAATCGTCGCGCCTAGGCTGGCACAGATGCAGTACGTATTCTGCGCCGCGCAGCTCGGGCTCCAGCACCAGCAACTCGTTCACGTTGAGCCGGTGACCGCGCTCCAGCAGCAATCGGCGATCTTTGCCGATACCCATCAGGCCCGAGCTTCCTCCATCATAGGCCCTGGCGATGCGAATCAGGCTCTCTGGAATGACTGCGTAAGGTGGCTTGTGGATCATCAGGCACACATGCCTAGCGCTCCGCTTGTTGGGCTACAGCTTGCCGATGAGGGCCTCGGTGGACTTGAATAAGGCCACCGCTTCGTCACCGACTTCCAGGCCGACGCCTCTTATGGAGCTGGAGGTCACCACCGCGGTAATGACGCCTGCTTTCGTCTCCATCTCCACCTCGGAGACGACCGGGCGGTCGTTGATCCGCAATACGGTGCCGCGGAATTAGTTACGCGTATTTATTGCCATCGTCATGTTTAACGTCCCTCGCTGTGGATCCGGTCGAAGATGCCGCCGTCGTTGAAGTGCTTCTCTTACGCCTTGGCCCTGCCGCCGAAATCGGCGATGGTGATCATCGGCACCTGCGCGAATTGATCTTCATACTTCGCAGCAATATCCGGATCGTGCGGGCGGTAGAAATGCTTACCCGCGATCTCTTGGCCTACCTTGCTATACAGATATTCAAGGTGGGCCGCTGCTGTCTCGCGAGTGCCGCGCTGCACGAATGTAGTCGTGCTGCCGCACGCGCCGGAGTCCAGCACGGGGACGTTCCTGTAGAGCTTCGTGATGTATTCCCGCGCCCTGATCTCGGAGCCATACTCTTTGAGTGCCGAGCCCCACGCAGCCAAGTAGTTCCAACAGGCACCGCCGGAGTTTTCCGGTTCGGTGTGATGATGCCGATGCCCGGCTTGATGAGATCGCCCCAGTCCTTGATGCCCTTGCGATTGCCCTTGCGCACCAGGAAAACGATGGTGGAGGTGTAAGGCGCACTATTGTTCGGTAGGCGTGTTGCCAGTCGGTCGGGATGAGCTCGGCCTCGGTCGCCAGCGTCACGATATCGGCCTTCAAGCCGTCGATGACGGCCCGGGCCTGACTGCCCGAGCCGCCGTAGCGACTGGTTGATCCTCACGGTGTCGCCGGTCTTTCCCTTGTAGTACTTCGCAAATGCCTGGTTGTACTCCGCATACAGTTCGCGGGTCGGATCGTATGAGACGTTCAGCAGCTCATACTCCTCGGCCGAGACAAGCGGCACGGCACCGAAATCGCAGCCGTGCTGACCGCCGCGGCCCAAGGTCGTATGTTAAGGTTCATGGCTATGCTCCTTAGCTAGATTGGAATGAGGTTCAGAAACTTACCTGCAGGCGCGACAGCACGGCCTTTTCATCGGAAAAATCCGCAGCGCCGTCGAACGCGTCGAAGTCGCTCTGGAAGTAATCGAGCACGGCTTTGAGGTTTTTGGTGAGATACCAATTGACACCGATGCCCCAGGTTTTGGCTTCGGAAACGGCGTCGGTCGGATCGGCGTAGAGCGGGAAGTTGTCGTCGTCTAGCTCAAGCCACGAGTAACGCGCCGCCAGTTCCCAGGTACCCCAGCCGCTGCTACCGATGGGCTTGTCGGGCGTGATGCCCGCAAAGCTGGCGTCTTCGCCTGTGAGCACGAAGACGGCAAGTAGCCTGCGCCGCTTTGTGCGAGAGCGTATCGCTGACCACGCCGTTCGTGACGGCGAGTTCTGACTGGATGTATTCGGCCGGCCAGCACACCAAACGGCCCCACATAGTAGTAGCTTTGAGGTGACCAGCGCAGGTGCTGGCCATCGGCAGCCGTGGTCTCGGCGTACGTGAAAATCGTCTGCTGCGCGGGACTGCGATAACGCGGCAGGAAGTCTTCCGCATCGTCGCCCGCGCCACCTTCCTTGTCGCCGAAGCTGCCGGCGATACCGATGTCTAAGCCCTTAATCGGTTCAGCGAAGACACGCACTGCAGACTCGAAGTTGTCATCGGGGTTGGTTATCGGCGAGTCTCGGCCGTCGGGTGTGCCGTTGGCAATGGCGAGGGCATAAGTAAAGGGGCTGTCCGGCTTCCCGTTGATCAGTCCGCCTGTGTATAGTTGCAGGCCGATGTCCCGGTTGGGAGCAAGCTCGGTCGGATAACCGCGCTCGATCATGTGAAGGTTGCTAGCAGACTGCAGGCGTTCGAGACCCACCGGCCTTTTGAACTTGCCCGCCCGTAAGATGGCAGCAGGCACTGCTTCGACGTCGAGGTAGGCGTCGATCAGCGAAATGCTGGAGCCGCCGAAATCCGGCATCAGCTTGAATGAAACAAAGTCGCCGACCGTGCCCTCCAGCGTCGGGCGGGCGCGACGCACGAAGAAGGTGTCGTTAGCGGTATCTTCGTCGTCGATGAAGACGCGGCTATCGCCTTGCACCAGCCCTTTGAGCTTCAGTGTGAAGGCGCCATCGCCTGACTCTATAGTGAAGCCGTTTTCGCTTGCAGAAGCAGTGGTTGCTTCTGCTTTCGCCTCCTCCTCCCTTTCAATCTCGAGCTTGCGCTCGAGAATGCGGATCTTTAGATCCAGCGCGTCGAGATCTTCCTGACTGACTGGCTCCGCGAACGCGACGCCGTGAAGCGTCGCCGCACTGGCGAACAGAACCGCCGACCGATTTAACCGTAAGCGTGACATGGTTGTAGTTCCTTTTACGCATCACAGCCTCCGGTGGTCTGGTCAGCCTTGCGACTAACGAGTGGGTTGTAGAAATGCTCCAGTGGTCTGGTAAAGTAACGAAGCCTCAGCGGCCGGAGCGCTTGTCGCTTGAGATTTCGAGGCGAACCTTTTCTTTGCGCTCGATTTGAACGACTCGGCCGTCATGGATGAGGAGCTCGACGGCACCGTAACGTAGGCCTTTGAGGGCCTGAAGAATACGCTCGACAGTCGCGGATGACATATTCGGACTGACGAGATCATGGATTTGATTGTCGTCAAGCATGTTTGCGCTCCAACAGTGTGTCTTCAAGCTGGGCGCATGCTAGCCCGCGTCGGATCCTTAGGGGAAATAACATTTTGTCTACTCATTGAGTAGGTTTAGTTATAACTTATATTTAGCTAGCAGTAAGTCATTGATAATAATCGAACAACTCAGAACTACTCATCAGCGAAGGCAGATGTCATGGCTCAAAAGTCTTCTAGGAATGTGACCAAGGTCGCGATCTGTGGCGCCGGAGGTCGTATGGGCCGGACCCTTGTTGAGGCATGTCAGGCCGATGAAGATCTGGACTTAGCGGCTGCGGTCGAGCATCCGGACAGCGCGCTGGTCGGCGCGGATGCTGGCGAAGTCGCTGGTGTTGGTAAGCTCGGCATTGCGATTCGGCCTGGCCTGGGCGAAGTTGTTGACGATATCGACGTGGCGATTGATTTCACCCGGCCCGAAGCGGCGTTGAACAACGTCGCGATCTGCCGCAAGCACGGCAAGCGGATGGTGATTGGTACCACGGGTTTCAGCGCCGCGCAGCGCGCGCAGATTGAAGCGGCGGCGGAAGATACCGCGATCGTCCTGGCACCCAATATGAGCGCCGGGGTCAACCTGTGCCTCAAGTTGCTCGATACCGCCGCACGAGTATTGGGAGATTCCGTAGATATCGAGATCATCGAGGCGCACCACCGTTACAAGGCCGACGCACCCTCGGGCACCGCGCTGCGCATGGGCGAGGTGATCGCCAAGGCGCTGGGCCGGGACCTAAGCGAATGCGCCGTCTACGGCCGCCGAGGTCAAACCCGTGAACGCAGTCGCAAGACGATAGGATTCGAGACCATCCGCGCGGGCGATATCGTGGGTGAGCATACGGTGATGTTCGCGGGTCTCGGCGAACGCGTGGAGATCAGCCACAAGGCCTCCAGCCGCCTGACCTTTGCCAATGGCGCCTTGCGCGCCGCGCGCTGGATCTCGCATAGATCGCGCGGTCTATTCGATATGCAGGACGTCTTGGGACTACGGTAGAGCCATCTCCAGATCGCTCTCTCGCTCCATTCCGACACGCTCCGGCCCCCGCTATCTCGCCCACAAAGAGAGAATACAAATGTCCCCTTCTCCCCCTGGAGAAGGGGTAGGGACGAGGGCTGCGCAGGAGGGGAGGAGGGCGGATCGCAACGAAGCCGCCGCTCCTAGGCACAGGCTCAGTTCGCGATCGGCAGGGCAATCCATTACAATCGAATCCCGCATTTATCATAATCCGAGCGGGATACTTCGGCGAGATCCCTCCCGCTTCCGGTGTCGGCATTCGCAATCATGAATAAACCTGCTCTGTTGGCGTTGGAGGACGGCAGCCTTTTTAGGGGCGAGTCTATCGGCGCCATTGGTCAAGCGGCCGGCGAGGTGGTGTTTAACACCGCCATGTCCGGCTATCAGGAGATTTTGACTGACCCCTCTTATGCGAAACAGATCGTAACCCTCACGTATCCCCACATTGGCAATGTAGGCGCCAACGCCGAGGACGAGGAGTCCGCGCGCGTATTCGCAAGCGGTTTAGTGGTGCGCGATCTACCCAATCGCTTGAGCAACTGGCGCAGTCAGGAGGGATTATCGAACTACCTAAAGCGCAAGAACGTGGTCGCGCTCGCCGGCGTGGATACGCGTCGATTGACGCGCTTACTGCGAGAGAAAGGGGCCCAGAACGGCTGCATCATGGCGGGTGAGGTTAATGACGAGCGGGCGATCGCGGCGGCGCGGGCGTTTCCCGGGCTTAAAGGGATGGATCTCGCCAAGGAAGTCAGCACGCAGCGAGGCTATGAGTGGACCGAAGGAACTTGGACCCTGGAGCGGACTGACCGTAAAAACTGCGAGCCGCGGTATCACGTGGTCGCGTACGACTATGGCGTCAAGCGCAATATCCTGCGCATCCTTCGGGATCACGGCTGCCGCATCAGCGTGGTGCCAGCGCAGACGCCGGCGGAAGAGGTGTTGGCAATGAAAGCGGATGGCGTGTTCCTGTCGAACGGCCCCGGCGATCCGGAGCCTTGCGATTATGCGATCAGGGCCATCCGCAAGATCGTGGATGCCGGCGTGCCCGCGTTCGGGATCTGTCTGGGACATCAGTTGCTGGGGTTGGCCAGCGGTGCCCGCACCACCAAGATGAAATTCGGTCATCACGGCGCTAATCATCCGGTGCTGGAGCTGAAGACTGGCCGAGTCATGATCAGCAGCCAAAATCACGGCTTCGCGGTCGACGAAGAGAGCCTCCCGGATAACGTGGTCACCACGCACCGCTCGCTGTTCGACAACACCCTGCAGGGCATTCACTACAAGGACAAACCGGCATTCGGCTTTCAAGGCCATCCCGAGGCGAGTCCGGGTCCACAGGACATGCGGCCGCTGTTTGAACACTTCATACGGCTAATGCGCGAGTCCCGTTAACCCGCATGCCCAAACGCACCGACATCCAGAGCATCCTCATTATCGGCGCGGGGCCGATCGTTATCGGTCAGGCGTGCGAGTTCGACTATTCCGGAGTCCAGGCGTGCAAGGCGTTGCGGGAAGAGGGCTATCGCATCATCCTGGTGAACTCCAACCCGGCCACTATCATGACGGACCCGGAGATGGCCGATTCGACCTATATCGAGCCCATCGAGTGGTCCACTGTTGCTACTATCATCGAGCGCGAGCGCCCGGACGCGCTGCTGCCCACCATGGGCGGTCAGACCGCACTGAATTGCGCGGTGGACCTGGCGCGCGAAGGCGTGTTGGAATGCTTCGGCGTCGAGATGATCGGCGCGAGCATTAATGCCATCGATATGGCCGAAGACCGGGAGCGTTTCCGCAACGCCATGGGG
>JAPSGG010000064.1 GCA_031177845.1 Chromatiales bacterium | reverse complement strand
GCGCTTTGATCAAAGCGCATCGCGCTCAGGGGCACGTGCCGGTGATTATCACATCGACCAATCGGTTCGTCACGGAGCCCATAGCCTGTGCACTCGAGGTCGAGCATCTGCTCGCCAGCGAACCCGAGTTCAGGGAGGGATGTTATACGGGCGAGTTAGCGGGCATCCCCTGCTTTCGCGAAGGCAAGGTCACCCGCCTCATGGAGTGGCTTGCGGATAGCGGCCACAGCCTAGACGGAAGCTGGTTCTACAGCGACTCGCACAATGATATTCCGCTGCTGGAGCGCGTCTCGCATCCGGTCGCCGTGGATGCGGATGCAAAGCTGGCACACTACGCCCGGAAAAGAGGCTGGCAGATGATTTCCCTTCGGGGCTGAATAATCGGCCCTATCCGCCTGCGAATCATTCCCAGGGGAAACCTGCGCGAAGACGCCTATTCGAGCGCGTAGCCGAAGGCCTCCCTGAACTGGGCGTGAAACTCCTCCCGCGTGAAGCGATGGTTCTGCGTCCCATTGTACTGGACCTTGATGGCGCCCATGAGCGCGGCCACGCGGCCGGTCGTCTCCCAGTCCATATTCTGCATCAAGCCGTATAAGAGCCCCGCGCGGTAGGCATCGCCGCAACCCGTGGGATCTCTTGAGATACGCGCGGGCGCGGCCGGCACATCGATCTGCCGATGGCCGCTGTACACGCGCGATCCTTCGCCACCGCGCGTCACCACCACTGCCTGTACTCGCTTGGCCAGCTGGTCCAGCGACAAGCCCGTGCGTTCCTGCATCAGCCGCGATTCGTAGTCGTTAAGCGTTAGCCAACTCGCCTGCTCGACAAAGTGCAACAGATCAGCGCCGTCAAACATGGGTAGGCCTTGGCCAGGATCAAAGATGAAGGGGATGCCGGCATCGGCAAATTGCTCCGCGTGCTGGATCATGCCGTCGCGGCCGTCCGGCGAGACGATGCCGATCGTAATCCCAGCGTTGGCCGGCACCTTGTTGAGGTGTGCATAGCTCATGGCGCCGGGATGAAAGGCCGTGATCTGGTTGTCGTCGAGATCGGTGGTGATATAAGCCTGCGCGGTGTAGGCCTCATCGATCTGCCTGACATACTCGCGGCTGATGCCGCATTGATCCATCCAGTCGCGGTATGGACCGAAGTCGTGGCCCACCGTGCCCATCGGTCTGCCATCGCTGCCCAGCAGCTTAAGGCTGTAAGCGATATTGCCCGCGCATCCGCCGTATTCGCGACGCATCTCCGGCACCATGAACGAAACGTTCAGGATATGCACCTGCTCCGGAATAATGTGATTCTTGAAACGGTCGGGAAACACCATGATGGTGTCGAACGCGAACGAGCCGCAGATCAGCGCTGACATCAGCTTGCCTTGTCATTTGATGAAGGCATCGTAAACCATGCCCACCTGGGTCTCAATTCTTCTTGCCGCGCCACGAGGGTATGGTACATCGTCAGGTGGCGTGGCTTTAGCGTCGTTCTAACACTATCATCAGCGCCTTCGAGCCCCCAGTTCGCCCACTATCGCAAACGACTAGCTCACGGCATACTAATGAACATACGAGAGGAACTGGTCCGCCATTACCGCTGGTTGCGCCAGTACGGCTACAATGATTCTCACAGCGGTAATGCCTCGGCGCGCGACGGCGATACCATCTGGGTAACGCCCACAAGCGCGTGCGCGGACACTTTGACGGCAGACGAGTTGATCACCTGCGGTATCGATGGCCAATGCGGCGATGGCGCCTCCTTGGATGCCCCATTGCATATCCAGGTCTACCGGCGAAATCCGCAGGCCCGCGCAGTGCTGCACAGTCACGGCGCTTATAGCGTGGCGCTGACATTGAATGGCGAAGCGTTCGCGCCGGTGGATTTCGAAGGCCAGCTATACTTTCCTAAGGTTCCGGTGATTGCGATCGCGTATGAGGACTACCTAAAGCAATCGCCCACGCGAGTCGCCGAGATGTTGGCCGAATATCCTGTCACTATCGTGCGCGGCCACGGCGTTTACGCCTGCGGAAAGACCCTTAATCTCGCCTACAAATGGACCTGCTCGCTGGAGCAATCCGCCAAGACTGCGTTCATTGCCAGGCAGGCTGGAACGATTGATAGCCATTGATATCGAGGGAGCAATCCGCCGCAGACACAGGGCGCCTTCCCGGCGGGTCGATATTCGCGGCTGAAGCTTGTTCTGAACTTGCGAATGGGTCGCACCAGCCCGGATCAGATCTCCTCCATCTCGAAATCATCCTTGGTCGCGCCGCATTCCGGACATACCCAAGTCTCCGGCACGTCCTCCCAGCGCGTGCCAGGCGGGATACCGTCTTCCGGCCAGCCGAGCGCCTCGTCATAGATAAAGCCACACACCGTACACATGTAGGTCTTGTATTCTTTCACTGCTCGCACCTTGTCGCGATCGAACAGACCATGCCCGCGACGGCGGTGGCCGAAACGGGCGTCGAGAAGCGGCAGGTAGTGTTAAGATAAAACCTCCTTCAATGCAACCGATTAGTGCAATGTCCGACGAGCACACCCGCATCCCCGTCGTGCTGGTGCTGGCCGGCCTAGACCCGACCGGTGGCGCGGGCATCCAGGCCGATGTCGAGGCCATTGCATGCATGGGTTCTCATGCGGCGCCGGTCGCGACCGCAATCACCGTGCAGGATACGACCGACGTGATGGGCTACACCCCTTTACCCGCAGCATTGGTCATCCAGCAGGCACGCGTGGTGTTGGAGGACATCCCGGTGGCCGCGATCAAGATCGGCATGACGGGCAGCGTCGAGATCATTGAGGCAATCCATACGCTGCTGAATGACTATCCAGGATTGCCGGTGGTGCTCGACCCGGTGCTGGTCGCTGGGGGGGGTGGCACGCTTGCGGAAGATCCAGCGGTCGCCGCCATAAAGGCGCTGTTGCTGCCCCAGGCGACGATCGTTACGCCCAACGGGTACGAGGCACGCGCACTCGCGCCCGAGGCCGATACGCTGGATGCCTGCGCGATGGCGCTGCTGGCGGATGGTGCGGGGTCGGTGCTGATCACCGGTGGCGACGAGAATACCGCCGAGGTCGTCAATGTCCTGTATGGGAACAACCGTATACTGGAGCGTTATCAGTGGGAGCGACTCGAGGGCAGCTATCATGGCTCGGGTTGCACCCTGTCCGCAGCGCTCGCTGGCCTGCTGGCGCAGGGCGATGAATGCTTCACCGCCGTGTACAAGGCGCAGGAATTCACCTGGCAGGCGTTGAAACACGGCTACCGCATCGGCATGGGGCAGTTGCTGCCTCACCGTTTCTTCTGGGCCAACCGATAACACGCTGAGCAATGGGTTGGCAGCGGCTTAAAGTCCAAGCCGCACCTCGCGGGCTCTACGCGATTACCGACCCTGCGCTCACCCCGCCGGAAGCGATCGTCGCAAAGGTCGAGCGGGCGATCTTGGGAGGCGCCCGTCTGGTGCAATACCGCGACAAGAGCAACAGTTCTACGCTGCGGCAGTCGCAGGCGCGGGCGCTGCTCGATCTCTGCAATCGCCATCACATCCCGCTCATAGTCAATGACGATGTCGATCTCGCCGGCGCAGTGCACGCGCAAGGCGTGCACCTAGGATCAGATGACACGACAATCGATGAGGCCCGCGCCGCCTTAGGTCCATACGCGATCATCGGCGTGTCTTGTTACAATGATTTCTCGCGCGCCCAATGGGCGTGGCGAAAAGGCGCCGATTACATCGCTTTCGGTAGCTTTTTCCCCTCCCCTATTAAGCCGGAGGCCGTCTCCGCAAACTTGGATTTACTGCGGCGGGCGCGGCGTGAACTTGAACTTCCGGTGTGCGCGATCGGCGGGATCACGGTCGATAATGCAGCGCCGCTGATCCGCGCAGGCGCCGACATGTTGGCCGTGATCACAGGCGTCTTCGCGCAACCGGACCCGCATGCGGCGGCTCAGGCATTCGCTGCTCTGTTCGATTAAGGGGCCGCGATCTGCGCTCCGTTTCGAGCGACCATCGATATGACCGAATTGCAGGACCTATTCGCACAGGCCCGCCGGCGCATCCCAGGCGGAGTCAACTCGCCGGTGCGCGCGTGCGCGGCGATGGGGATGGACCCTCCTTTTATCGAACGCGCGCAAGGCGCTAACGTGTTCGATGCGCAAGGCCGGCGGTATATCGACTACGTGGGCTCCTGGGGCCCCATGATCCTGGGTCACGCTCATCCTGAGGTCGTTGAGGCAGTGCGCGAGGCTGCCACAAAGGGATTGAGCTTCGGCGCGCCTACCCGACTTGAAACAGCGATGGCGAATAAGATCTGCGAACTGATTCCGTCCCTCGAAATGGTGCGCATGGTCAACTCGGGCACCGAGGCCACCATGAGCGCGATCCGACTGGCGCGCGCCTATACGGGTCGCAATCTTATCGTCAAGTTCGAAGGCTGCTATCATGGGCACGCCGATTCGCTGCTGGTCAAGGCGGGCTCGGGCGCACTCTCGTTGGGCGTGCCCAGTTCACCGGGCGTGCCGAGTGCGCTCGCTGAGCTTACCCTCAACCTCACCTATAACGACATCGCCCAGGTACGCGAGGCCTTCGAACAGCACGGCCGCGAAATTGCCTGCATCATCGTTGAACCGGTGGCCGGAAATATGAATTGCGTGCTCCCCGTGCCGGGTTTTCTGGAAGGGCTGCGAGCACTGTGCGACGAATACGGCACGGTCTTGATATTTGACGAAGTTATGACGGGCTTTCGCGTCGCCTTGGGTGGCGCGCAGGCACATTACGGCATCGAGCCGGATCTGACTACGCTCGGTAAGGTGATTGGCGGCGGCATGCCGGTGGGCGCCTTTGGCGGCAGGCGTGAAATCATGGAGCAACTTGCCCCGCTAGGACCCGTATACCAAGCCGGCACCCTGTCTGGGAATCCAATCGCTATGACGGCCGGACTCAAGACGCTGGAATTGATTACCACACCTAGATTTTTTGAAGATCTCTCCGACAAGACGGGCGAATTGGTCGATACTATCCTCGACGACGCAATTGCGGCTGGTATTCCCATGAAGGCTAACCGGCTGGGCGGTATGTTTGGACTGTTCTTTACGGAGGAAAAAAAGGTCACCTACTACGCCCAAGTGATCGCTTGTCACGTGGAACGCTTCAAAAGCTTCTACAGGGGTATGCTGGATGAGGGCGTCTACCTCGCCCCTTCGGCATTTGAGGCCGGTTTCGTATCCAGCGCCCACAGCGAAGAGGATATCGCTGCCACCATCAACGCGGCCGGTAAGGTGCTGGCTTCGCTATAAATCATCTCGCAAGACGACGGATCTGAACTTAACAGCACTGGTTCACCCCGCTCCACTTCCGCTCCTGTTCCTGCCTGAAAAATGACTTGCGGCAGAGCGGCGTCTGATGCGGATGTTTCTGAGCGCAATGTCGCAGGTACCGCTCGTAGGCGTCGTCACCGGATAGTTCGCGCGCGAAGCGCCAAATCGCTTTGAGCAATTTAGGTATTTCGATCGGCATGGGTTTTCCCGCCGCCCGCCACTAAGCCGAAGCCAACCGGCTGGGTTGACGCGGCGTCTCGGTAAGAGGGCGCACCGGCAGGCCTCGTATGTGGCGATAGCAGACCCGCAGCATATCGAGAATGACGATCCAAACCACCACGACAAAGAAACCAGTAAGCCACGCGTCCAGGTGCAGGTTGAAGATCAGTTGTGGCGCGACGGCAGCTTGCTCAGGCAATAACGCCCCGGAGGCCAGCTTATCCGCTAAGGCATCGGCACCGGCGAAGAAACCCACACGAACGTCAGCGCTCGCGATCTTCTGCCATGCCGCGGTGGTGGTGACAATCGCCAACCAGGCCAGCGGCAGACCTGTCACCCACGCGTATTTCCGCTTGCCGCACTTGACCAGGATCCCGGTAGCAACACACAGCGCAATCGCGGCCAACATCTGATTCGCGATGCCGAACAAGGGCCACAGGATGTTCACGCCGCCGTTCGGGTCAATCACACCGATATACAGAAAATAACCCCATGCGGCGACGACCACGCCACTGGTCACAAAAACGGACGGATACCAAGATGTGCGACCCAGCGGCCTCCATACATTGCCGAGGAGGTCCTGAAGCATGAAGCGGCCGACACGGGTGCCAGCATCCAGTGTAGTCAGAATAAAAAGCGCCTCAAACATAATGGCGAAGTGGTACCATCCAGACAACAAAATGCCGCCGAAGGCGCTGCCAAAAATGCTGGCCATCCCCACCGCGAGAGAGGGCGCGCCGCCGGTGCGCGCGAACAGTGTGGCCTCGCCCATATCCTGCGCCAGCTGGTCCATCTGTTCTACGCTGACCGGAAAACCCCAGGATGAGATTGTGGCCGCGGCTTGAGTGGCCTCCGCGCCCACCACCCCGGCCGGGCTGTTAATGGCGAAGAAGACGCCGGGGTCCAGCACACAGGCGGCGATCATCGCCATGATGCCGACGAAGGACTCGAGTGCCATGCTGCCGTAGCCGATCATGCGGATGTCCTTTTCGTTCGCCAGCAGCTTGGGCGTCGTGCCGGACGAAATAAGCGCGTGAAAGCCCGACACGGCTCCGCAGGCGACGGTGATAAACACGAATGGGAAGATGTCGCCGCCGAATATAGGGCCGGTGCCATCGATGAATTGCGTGACGGCAGGCATCTGCACCTCCGGCCGCAGAAGCACAATGGCAATGGCGAGCAGAAATATCGTCCCGAGCTTCATGAACGTGGAAAGATAATCCCGGGGCGCCAGCAGCAACCAGACCGGCAGAACTGCCGCGAGAAAGCCATAGCTGATGATGAACCACGCCAATGTCCGGCCGTCCTGATCGAAGTAGTGGCGGAGTACATCGTGGTTGTCGATCCACCCGCCGCCTGCCACCGCAAGCAACAGCAACGCGACGCCAATGAATGAACCTTCCAGTATCCGGCCCGGGCGGATATTGCGCATATACAGACCGATCAGCACCGCGATCGGAATCGTGGCGGCGACGGTGGACGTGGCCCACGGGCTGTGCTTCATGGCATTGACCACTACCAGGCCGAGCACCGCGATGAGGATGATCATGATCAGCATGGTACCCGCCAGCGCGGCGACGCCGCCGATGGGCCCCAATTCGTCACGCGCCATCTGCCCCAGACTTCTGCCGGCACGGCGCGTGGAACACCACATGATCACCATGTCCTGCACGCATCCGCCCAGCACCGCACCGACCAATATCCATAGCGTACCCGGCAGATAGCCGAACTGCGCGGCGAGCGTCGGGCCGATCAGCGGGCCGGGACCTGCAATCGCCGCGAAGTGATGGCCGAATACAATCCATCGGTTAGTTGGGACAAAGTCCCGGCCATTGTCAAAGCGT
>JAPSGG010000063.1 GCA_031177845.1 Chromatiales bacterium | reverse complement strand
CCCGGCGTGATTGCCGACAACGTGGGCGACAACGTCGGCGACGTGGCCGGCATGGGCTCGGACCTGTTTGAGTCCTACTGCGGCGCCATCATCGCCTCTATCGCCATTGCGTCATCGCTGTCCGCGGAGACCATTGCGGGTATCGGCGAGCGGCAGAACATGATGTTTCTGGCGCTGGCGCTCCCGTCCACCGGCCTGATCTGCTCACTGCTCGGCATCTTTCTGATCCGCAAGACCTCGACGAAATCCCCGCAGGTGGCGCTGCGCACGGGCACCTTGACGGCCACAGGGCTGTTCATCGCGCTTGCACTTCTCGTGATCCTAGCGCTTGGCATCGACATCAGCGTCTGGGGGGCGGTGTTTGCAGGCAGCCTGGGCGGCATCGTCGTAGGGCTCGTCACCGAGTATTACACCGGCGGACCGCCGGTGAAAAGGATCGCCGCCGCCGGCGAGACGGGTGCGGCGACCGTGATGATCACCGGCATTGCGACGGGCATGCAGTCGGTGGTGCTGCCGGTGCTCTCCCTCGCGGCCATCATCTACTTCGCAAATTATCTGGCCGGTCTGTACGGTGTGGGCATCGCCGCCACGGGTATGCTGGCGACGGTCGGCATTACCATGGCCATCGATGCCTATGGACCCGTAGCGGACAACGCAGGCGGAATTGCCGAAATGGCCAAGCTCGGCCCAGAGACGCGCAAGATCACCGACAGTCTAGACGCCGTGGGCAATACCACCGCCGCCATTGGTAAGGGGTTTGCGATCAGCGCCGCAGCGCTAGCGGCGCTGGCCATCATCACTGCATTTCTCACCGAGGTGGGCCATGGCGCGGGCATCGACATTTATCTCAATCTCGCTGATCCGGCCGTGCTGATTGGCCTTTTTATCGGTGGGATTTTCCCCTTCATCGTGGCCTCCCTCACCATGAGCGCCGTCGGTAGCGCAGCCTTCGAAATGATCCGCGAGATCCGCCGCCAGTTCAGAGAGATCCCCGGCTTGATGGAAGGCAAGGCCAAACCCGATACCGTGCGGTGCGTGGACATCGCCACCAAGGCGGCCTTGAAGCGCATGATCCCGCCGGGCCTGCTCGCGGTGCTCGCGCCGGTGGTCGTGGGTTTCGGCATCGGGCCCCAGACACTAGGCGGTATGCTCGCCGGCGCGCTGCTCGGCTGCGTGCTGCTCGCGTTGACCATGTCCAACGCCGGCGGTGCCTGGGACAACGCCAAGAAATACATCGAGGGAGGCGAACTTGGCGGCAAGGGCTCAGATACACACAAAGCCGCGGTGGTCGGCGACACCGTAGGTGATCCATTCAAGGACACCTCTGGCCCGTCCATGAATATCCTGATCAACGTCATGGCCTTGGTCAGCCTTGTAATCGCGCCTCTGCTCTAGCGGCTCCTCCGCGCAGTTGCAAAGCGGATGTCGAAAAGGCAACTACCGAGTCCTAGCCCAAGGCAGCTTTAGCGAGATGCGGAAACCAACGCCTGGAATCCGACCTTGGGCCTCTCCAGGCTACGTGGCTGGCTCCAAGACAGCTGCTGCCGGCGTGGTGGGCAATGTGAGCGGCCTCCGTTCGCACCGGGCATGCGGTCCCGGCGAAAAGATCACCGGTACGGGCCATAAAAAAATCTCCCCTCCGGCAATCGCAAGATCCATGAAAAGCTCGGTCGCCACTCGAAATCGGGCTCGCCGGAAATTTTGATCGACGACCGCCTTTTCATTATGGCTGACGGACAGGGCGTGGACATTGAAGTCCTGAAGCACGCCGTGAGTAAGATCGATCTCGGCAGGCTCAAGACGATGAAGGCTAGCTTTCTTGGCGGTGTTCTTAAGGAGACCTCGGTCTGACTAATTGATACACAACAGCCTGTATGACTCTCGGACCAAGTGCCGGTGGATTTACCGACATCCGACATTGTTCATGTTATCGTTCGCAGCCGCGACAAGCACATTGCTGACAGCCACCATAGCAAAACTTCCCGTTGGTCCGGTTTCGAGTTCCCACGCTGGCCCTACTGGTCTTCCTACCGCTACCGATTACCGGTGCGGCCGAACAGACTTGGAGTTTGTGCGAACTGCCGACCACCCAAGCAGACGTCACGAGCAAGGTCATCGATTCGGATACGCCGATCGATCTGGCCGCCGACCGCGCGCACATGGAACTCAATGGCACCTCAGTGCTGCTGGGCAATGTTGAGCTGTGGCGCGACGGTCAATTCCTGCGCGCTGACGAGCTTTACTACACGCATCCGGAAGCGCACATCGAGGCGCACGGGCAGGTCAGATTCGAGCATCAGGGTCTGACCGTGACCGGGCCGGCCGCCGAGCTGTGGCTGGACGATGACAAGGCCCGTTTCACCGGACCTGAGTATCGGTACACACCGCGGCACGCTCGCGGCGGAGCCTCCCGCATCGAGCGCGAATCGGCTGACGTCGCAGTGCTCGAGGATGCCACGTATACGACCTGCGATCCCGGCGATACCGACTGGCTGCTGAGCGCAGGCCGAGTCACGCTTGATCGCGAGACTGGAGACGGCACTGCGCGCAACGTGGTGGTGCGCTTCAAGGATGTGCCGATCCTGTATACGCCATGGATCCGCTTCCCGATCGATGATCGGCGCCAGTCTGGTTTCTTGTTTCCCAGCGTCGGCACCTCGAGTCGCTCGGGCTTCATGCTGGAGGCGCCTTATTACTGGAATATCGCTCCCGACCGCGACGCCACCTTTACGCCCCGCCTGCTGACCAGCCGCGGTCTCCAGCTCCAGTCGGAAATTCGCTACCTCAATCCTTCCAGCGCGGGCGAAATCGATCTCGAATTCCTGAATGATCGCAATTTCGGCGACGAGCGTTATCTCTTCGCCGCAACGCACGCCGGTTCGCCGCTGCCGCGCCTGCGGACGATGCTCAATTTCGCTCGCGCCTCCGACGATCAGTATTTTGAGGATTTCGGCAACTCGCTTACCGTCGCGAGCACGACCCATCTGCAACAGCGCGCCGATGCTATCTACTCCGGCGGCTTTTGGAGCGCGCTGGCCCGTGTACAGGGATTTCAGACCATGGATGACACGATCCCGTCGCGGGCTGAACCTTACGAACAGCTCCCGCAGATACTGCTGAACGGCGGCTTGCCGGATCGAGCCTTTGGCCTGGATTACGGCCTCAGCGCGGAGTGGGTGAACTTCGATCATGACGAGCGGGTGAACGGGCGACGCTTCGATCTGTTACTCGGCATCGAATGGCCCATCGTAGGACCCGCGCATTTCATGACGCCCGCATTAAGCCTGCGCCATACGGGTTACTCGCTGGATGAAACCGACGCCGCCTTCAGCGATGAGCACATCACCCGCACGCTGCCCATCGCCAGCCTCGATAGCGGGCTGATCTTCGATCGCCCGGTTGCCGGAGGAGAATTGGTGCAGACGCTCGAGCCGCGGCTATTCTATTTATATGTGCCATTCCGCCAGCAGGATAAGATCCCGGTCTTCGATACGGGCTTGTTGGACTTCAGTTTCGCGCAACTATTTCGGGAAAACCGCTTCAGCGGCCCCGACCGGATCGGCGACGCCAACCAATTAACCCTCGCGGTCACGAGCCGACTGTTGACTACCGACAGCGGATACGAGACCTTGAGCGCCAGCATCGGGCAAATCCTGTATTTCGACGAACAAGAGGTCACGCTGCCGAACCAACCGTTCGTGGATGACGACAGCTCAGACCTCGCAGGCGAGCTTGGATTGCGCCTCAATGACCGGTGGACGGGCAGCACCACCGCGCTCTGGGATCCAAACGAGGACGAGGTGCAGCGTGTAACAGCGCGATTACGCTATGTCGGAACCGGTAATCGCATCATCAATCTGGCTTATCGCTTCCGGCGCGCCGACCCGGAGATCCCAATCCTGGAAGAAGATTTAAGGCAGACCGACATCGCATTTGCCTGGCCTTTGGGAGCCCACTGGCGTGCGCTGGGCCGCTGGAACTACGATATCGAGGAGGGGCGCGATCTGGAGTTTCTGGCCGGGTTCGAATACGACAGTTGCTGCTGGAAGCTGCGCGTGGCCGCACGACGATTCATCCTCGGCGATGAAGCCGAGTACAATAATTCCGTCGAGGTGCAGTTGGTCCTTAAAGGTCTGGCGCAGCTGGGCTCGCCGTTGGGCGAGCTGCTGGAGCGGGGCATTTTGGGGTATGAAGATTACGACTAATGCGGTGGTAGCGTTATCCGCAACCACGATGCTCCAGTGTAACTACTGCAAAGCCTGTCCCGGACTCCGATCCGAGGATGCAGAGGTCGTAGAGACGGGCTGTCGAAAATGTGGATGGTGAATTAGTCGACACCTGCCTGTTTCCTGCACCCTACGCTATGTTGTGTTGTGCATTTTTGCGTCTTTGCGGTGGCGCCCTTTCGCTACAGTTTGCAATCCGATTCGCGAGACTTGATCAATGAAAACATTTCTAGTCATCGGCCTTCTGATGGCCAGCCTATTCCAACTAGCCCTTTCCGCCGAGGAAGACGGCGTGCTGCTCGATAGGATCGTGGCGGTGGTCGAAGACCAGGCCATCATGCAAAGCGAACTGAGCGAGCGCGTCAACGTGATCAAGCAGCAATACGCAGGACGCGAGCATCAATTGCCGCCGCCGGCTCAGTTGGAGCGGCAGGTGCTGGAGCGCATGGTGCTTGAAAGCCTGCAACTGCAGATGGCCGAGGACCGCGGCATCCGCATCGACGACTTGACGTTGAACGAGACCATGCGCGATCTGGCCGCCCGCAACAACATGAGCCTACCCGCCTTTCGTGATCGGCTGGTAGCCGAAGGCATCGACTACGTGAGCTTTCGCGGGCAGGTGCGTGATGAGCTGGTCATGACTACGCTGCGTAACCGCGTGATCGGCGACCAGGTGCAGGTTAGTGAGCAGGAGATCGATGAATTCCTGGTCAATCAGGCCAGTTCCACCGACAGCGGCATGGAATATCACCTGCGCCATATTCTCATCGCGCTTCCTGAAGGGGCCAGCGCGGAAGAGATCGAGGCAGCATCCGAACGCGCGGAGGAGATCCGCGACCGCGCGCTTTCCGGCGAGAATTTCGCGCAACTGGCGGCCAGCGAGTCGGACGGCCAGGACTCGCTGGAAGGCGGTGACCTAGGCTGGCGAACCGCAGCGCAACTGCCCACCCTGTTCGCCCGCAATGTGGTCACAATGGAGGCGGGCGATACCAGCGAGATCATCCGCAGCCCCAGCGGTTTTCATATTATTCACTTAGTCGCTCGCCGAGGCGGTAGCCGCGCCATGGTGGAGCAAACCCGCGCTCGCCACATCCTCATCGAGCCCAATGCGCTGTTGAGCGACGAAGAGGCGCGCCTGCAACTGCAAAGCCTCAAGAGCCGCATTCAGGGTGGCGAGGAGTTCGCAGTATTGGCCAAGGCCAATTCAGACGACAAGGCCAGCGCAGTCGAGGGCGGGAGTCTCGGCTGGATCAATCCTGGCCAGATGGTACCGGAATTCGAGCGGGTCATGAATAGCCTTGAGATTGGGCAGATGAGCGAGCCGTTTCGCACCCAATTCGGCTGGCATATCGTGCAGGTCATGCAGCGGCGCCAGCACGATAGCACCGACGAGGTGCGGCGCGATCGTGCGCGCGAGGCGATCTACCAACGCAAGGCCGAAGAGGAGACCGAATTATGGCTGCGCCGCCTGCGCGACGAGAGCTATGTGGAGTACCGGCTGGAGCCGGACCGCGCAGCGCAGGCTGAAGCGGGTTGAGCGCCGGCATTCGCGTCGCCATCACCCCGGGCGAACCTGCCGGCATAGGTCCCGACATTACGCTCGCGCTGAGCCATCGCGCCTTCGACGCGGAATTGGTGGCAATCGCCGATCTGGAGGTGTTGAAGGAACGCGCTCGGCTGCTCGGCGTGTCCACCGAGGTCATTCCATCTGATCCACAGCGGCGATCCCCAGTACACGAGCCGGGTAAGTTGAAGGTGCTGCCCGTGCCGACGCAGGTGCCGGTACAGCCCGGCACCCTGAATCCGTTCAACTCCGACTACGTGCTACAGACCTTGCGCTGCGCGATCCAAGGTTGTCTGCGCGGCGAGTTCGACGCCTTAGTGACGGGGCCGGTGCAAAAGAGCATCATCAACGACGCCGGTATTCCCTTTACGGGTCACACTGAGTTCCTTGCGCAGCAGACCGGCGGTTATCCCGTGATGATGCTTGTGGCGGATACGGTGCGGGTCGCGCTGGCGACCACGCATCTACCACTTGCGCGGGTGAGTCAGACCATTACCCGCAAACTCTTGACGCAGGTCATCCGGGTGCTGAATAAAGACCTGCGCGATCGATTCGGCGTGCAGAGACCGCGGATACTGATCTGCGGCCTAAACCCACACGCCGGGGAGGACGGTCATCTAGGGCGCGAGGAGATCGACGTCATCGCGCCCACGTTGAACGCACTGCGCAAAATGGGCATGAACCTGATCGGCCCCTTGCCCGCCGACACGGCGTTCACACCGCATCATCTCGCAGGTGCCGATGCGGTATTGGCCATGTATCACGATCAGGGGTTACCGGTGCTCAAGCACGTGGGCTTTGGCCGGGCGGTGAACGTCACGCTGGGGCTGCCGATCATCCGCACCTCGGTCGACCATGGCACGGCGCTCGCCCTCGCCGGCACCGGTAAAGCCGACGTTGGCAGCTTTGAGGCAGCCGTAAGACTCGCAGTCCAACTATGTCGCGCACAGAGAACCGTACATGCGTAAGTCGCCGCGATCACGGGGACGCAAAAACTGCAAGAATATTGAGGCAGTCACTGGCGCCATCCCGATCGCGCTGCGCGCCAGCCTTCATCCATCGAGATCCTGGGCCAAGAGCCTGCCCTAGCGCCGCCGGCCGCGGTCGCGTCCTCGCGGCCCGCGATCTTCCTGTACCCTAAGGCTATTGCCGCGGAAGGATTTACCATCCAAGGCAGCCATGGCCGCCCTGGCCTCATGACCCTCCATGTTCACTTGACCGAAGCCGCGGCAGGTGCCTTTAAATACATCGCGCACCAGCTTTACGCTGAAAACCTTGCCGTGCTGACTGAAAAGATCGCTCACTTCACCTTCCGTGGCATCCGACGGGAGATTACGAATGGATAAAGTTTTCATGTGGACTCCTTGATTCGTTGACAAACGAACCTCTGGACAAGTCAGAGATTCCCGTGGTACAGGGGTGAGCCGGATTCAGAGCAGCGTCCAGTGAACTCCTGGCGATCGGGTTGCCCATGGAGGGACGACCCGGGACTTGCCAGCGGAGCACGATCGCCCAGCGCCGCAAGCGTGGCCTTCAATGGCTATAAGCCATCGAAAATGCAGCAAAGCCCATGTCCAAAACCATGGCCACACTTG
>JAPSGG010000327.1 GCA_031177845.1 Chromatiales bacterium | reverse complement strand
AGGCACCTCGCGGCGGATGATCTTGCTGAAAATGGTTTCTTCTGGCATCGGTGTTCCTCGGATGATATCCGTGAAGCGGCGGCGCGCATACGAGCCGGGCCGGCTGGTGAAAACAGCGCGGCGCATTGTATGTCCGGCCCCGAGGTCGCTGTTTATCTACTCGCCAAATCTATAGTAGCCCTCGTTGAGATAGTGCACCACGTCGGCGATATCCTTGCCAAACCACATGAGATCGAGGCCGGACGCGCAGCGGCGCACCCGGGCCGTAAGCTCCTGCATGGAATTGACGAGTCGTGGGCTACGAGTGTAGAGCGCCGTACCGTCTCCGCCGGTCATACTGCCGTGGCACGCCGTGCAGTGCGCGTTATGCAGCTTCTCACCGCGCGCGAGGTCCAGCCTGGCGCTGACTTGGGCACTCGCAAGGAGCGTCGCTGATAACAGGGCGGCGATGCTAAACCGCTGCATGATGCCCCATTTAAGCGCTGGAATTGCTCAATTCGCTCAGACGAGTGATGCGTATGGCCGCCGGCGGATGCGAGTCATACACCGCCGAGTGCAGCGGGTCCGGGGTCAGGGTACTGGCGTTTTCCTTATAGAGGCTCACGAGCGCGGTGATCAGGTTACGCGGATCGCTCTGCTCGGCCGCGAATCCATCCGCTTCGAATTCCTGCTGGCGCGACCACCACGCCATCAGCGGCCGCAGGAAGAAGCCGAACACTGGGCCCACCAGCATGAAAAGAAGCAGCGCCATGTGGGCCGAGGGCTCGGCGACGCCCAGCGCATTGTAGAACCAGGGCTGCTGCATCAGCCATGCGAGGAGATAAAGTGCGACGAGCGAGTAGACTGCCATGAATAACAGTCTCTTTTTTACATGGTTGCGCTTAAAATGGCCCAACTCGTGCGCCAGCACTGATTCGATCTCCGCCGGGTTCAACGTATCCATCAGTGTATCGAAAAACACGATACGCTTGTTACGGCCAAAGCCTGTGAAATAGGCGTTGCCGTGCGCGGATCTCCTAGAGCCATCCATCACGTACACGCCCTTGCTCTGAAAGCCGCAGCGCTGCAACAAATGTTGAATGCGGGCACGCAGATCCTCATTTTGCAACGGGCTGAAGCTGTTGAACAGCGGTGCGATCAGGGTAGGATAGGCCCAGGTCATGAACAGACCGAACGCAGTCCACACCGCCCACACATAGAGCCACCAAAGGACGCCTTGGCTTTCCATTAGCCACAGCACCACCAGGATGAGGGGCGTGCCGATGATCAGGAGCAGCGTGGCATTTTTCGCTAGATCCCCGACGAAGGTGCCGCTCGTCGTGCGGTTAAACCCGAAGTGATTTTCGAGCACGAAGGTGCGATAGATCGAGGCCGGCAGCTCGATCACGGACGTAATGAATAGCACGCTCAAAAACACACCGACGCCTGTCGTAAGACTGCCGAAACCCAGCGAACGCCAAGCCTGATCGATCAGATTCAAGCCCCCGCCCAGCGTCCAGATCAGCAGCAGGATGGCCTCCAGGCCTGCGTTGACCATGCCGAAGCGGGTCTTGGCGGTAGTGTAGTCGGCGGCCTTCTGGTGCGCGCTTAGAGGCATGCGCCCGCTAAACGCCGCCGGCACCTGCGCGCGATGATCTTGCACATGGTTGATATGACGTTGTGCGAGCCACAGTCGCACCGTGAGCGAGAGGCCCAGCGCCGCTAAGAAGATTAGAGTGAAGGCATACATCGGTTATTCCCGGTCGGTCTGGCTTGGACTGCGATGGCCAAAGCGCGGCTGAATTCGGCGCCGCAGGCGTTCTGTCAGCAGCTTACCCTTTTGCTAGAATGGCCGGCAACTTGAGTGGCCATGCGCAGAGATTCAGATGCTGCGCAGGAAGCGGAGTTCCGCACAACAACAGGGTCAAGAACTGTATGCTCCCGCCGGCGCATGGTGATGGCTAGGTGTTGCGCGATCGACTTACGGCAATAGCATGGCGCAGGATTCCGACAATCTAATCTGGATCGATCTCGAGATGACCGGACTTGATACGGAGCGAGATCGGATTATTGAGATCGCCACCGTGATCACTGATAAACGGCTTAATACGGTGGCGGAAGGCCCGGTGCTGGCGATCCGGCAAAACGCGGAACTGCTCGCGGGGATGGATGCCTGGAATACGAAGCACCACGGAAAGTCGGGCCTGCTAGAGCGGGTGAGAGACAGCCGCATCGGCGAGCGTGAGGCCGAAACCGCAACGCTCGCGTTCCTGCAGCAATATGTCCCGTCTGGCGTGTCGCCCATGTGCGGCAACAGCGTCTGCCAGGACCGGCGTTTTCTGGCGCGCAGCATGCCCTCGCTAGAGGCGTATTTTCACTACCGAAACCTGGACGTCAGTACGCTCAAGGAGCTGGCTAAGCGCTGGGCACCTGAGATCGCCAGGGGCTTCAGCAAGGACTCAAGCCACCGGGCCTTGGATGATATTCACGATTCGATCGCCGAGCTTCGATATTACAGGGAAACCCTGTTGAAGCTATAAGGATAGGAGATTGGGATGAGGGGCCAGGGACGCCCGCCCCGCGGCGGATCGCGCCCCTACTGGTTCACATCCGATCCTCAGCTGCTGTTGTCCGGCTCCTAATTCCGAGTCATTCACCCCTCATCGAGGGGCGTATCCGGCAGATTCCCCCACTCCGACCACGAGCCGGGATAGCCGCGCACGCGCTTGAAGCCCAAATGCTTTAGCACCAGCCATGTATGCGCCGAGCGATGATGGGTGTGACAGTACGTGATGATCTCTTGCTCCGGTCGCACGCCAGCGACTTCGAGCCTGCGTAGGAGTTCGTCACGCACTCTAAGGCGAAGGTTGCGCGCGGGGTCCATCGCCTCGGTCCACTCTATATTAACGGCGCCGGGTATGTGGCCCGCCCGCGCGGCGCGTTTTGTGTCCCCCATGTACTCTTTGGGCGAGCGGCAGTCGAGCAAGCGCGTATCATCGTCGTGCAGCCGCGCCGTGATATAGTCGCGCTCCGCGACGACCTCCGGATTGAAAGTGACCGGATAATCGCTGGGC
>JAPSGG010000326.1 GCA_031177845.1 Chromatiales bacterium | reverse complement strand
ACAGGGTACGGCAATTTCAACAACATGCGCCGGCTGGTCCGGAAGCTTGAGCAGCGCGATATAGCCGGCGTCTGTATCGAAGACAAGGTATTTCCCAAGACCAACAGCTTCATCGACGGCGTGCGCCAGCCGTTGTGCGACGTGGACGAATTCTGCGGCAAGATCAAGGCCGGTAAGGACAGTCAGCTCGATCCGAACTTCTGCATCGTCGCGCGGGTCGAGGCACTGGTCGCGGGCTGGGGCTTGGACGAGGCGCTGCACCGCGCCGAAGCCTATGAGGCAGCGGGTGCGGATGCGATTTTGATCCACAGCACACAGTCCCGCGCCGATGAGGTGCTGCTCTTCGCGCGGCGCTGGGAAGGCCGCTCGCCGCTCATCATCGTACCGACACGGTACTACAGCACACCGACTGAGATCTTCCGCAGGGCCGGCATCAGCGTCGTAGTCTGGGCTAATCACCTGATCCGCGCCGCGGTCATCGGCATGCAGACCATAGCCAGGGAGATTCATGCGACCCAGACGATCACCAATGTGGAGGACCGGATCGCCTCGCTCTCCGAACTATTCCGCTTGCAGGGTGCCGACGAACTTGCCGACGCCGAGAGGCGATACTTCGCCTCCGCCTCAAAGTCCGTGCATGCGGTGGTGCTGGCGGCCACCCGCGGGCAGGGGCTGGAAGCGGTGACCGAGGAACGTCCCAAGGTCATGTTACCCATCGGGGACAAGACCTTGCTGCAAAGGCTGGTGGATGCGTTCAAGCGCCAGCAGGTGCATCGCATCTCAGTCGTGGCGGGTTACAAGGCGGATGCGGTCGCCTTGAGCGGAATCGAGGTCATACGCAATCCCGAGTACGCGCACGGCGGCGAGCTGACATCGCTGGCCTGCGCGCGCGCCGCAATGGGCGAGGATACCGTCATCACCTACGGCGATCTCCTGTTTCGCCAGTACATCCTGCGCGATCTGCTGGAGATGCGCGGCGAGATTACCGCAGTGGTCGATTCGGCCCTGCCGCCCGAAGGCAGCAGCGAGTACCGCGACCTGGCGTATTGCTCGCGCCCTGACGATCACGCGTTGTTCCATGAGCAAGTTGATCTGCTGCGTGTCGCATCGAAGGCCTTGGATGACGAGCGACCTTCCGGTCGATGGATTGGGATGCTGCGGGTGGCGGGGCAAGGCCGTGACTGGCTCCTGGAGGCGCTGGAACAATTACAAGCAAGCCCGGATTTTGCCAGGCTTGGTGTTCCCGACCTGCTCAACCGTTTGATCGCGACGGGCCGGCGCGTAGGCGTGCTCTATATCCATGGCCACTGGCTGGACGTCAATCGCATGGAAGACTTAGGCCCCGCCAGCGATTTTGCGCACGGAAGCAAGCCAACGGCGAGTCGAAAGCCATGATTCAGGCTGAGGACTTTATCGAGTGCGCGCGCGGCTTTGGATACCGGCTTTATGCCGGCGTACCCTGCTCATTTCTGACGCCGTTTATCAACTATACCATCGACGATGAGCGACTGACCTACGTTTCCTCAGCCAATGAGGGCGATGCCGTGGCGACCGGCGCCGGCACGGTGCTTGGCGGCCACAAGGCCGTGGTCATGATGCAGAACTCAGGTCTAGGAAACGCCGTCAATCCGCTAACGTCGCTGGCGCATGTCTTTCGCATCCCGGTGCTGGTGATCGTGACGCTGCGCGGTGACCCGGACCTCCGGGACGAACCGCAACACGAACTGATGGGCCGCATCACCGGCGGCTTGCTGGAGGCGATGGCGATCCCGTGGGAATACTTTCCAACCGCCGCGACGAGCATCGAAGCGTGTTTACAGCGGGCGGAGGCCTACATGGCGCGCGAGCTGCGGCCGTATGCGCTCGTCATGCGCAAGGGCTCCGTGGCGCCTCATGGCTTAATGGGGGGTCGCAACAAACTACAACAAGATCCTGATCACAGACCACGAACCAGCGCGGGGCAAACCTTGGTGCCGCGACTGTCGCGTGCCAAGGTTCTGCAACGCATCATCGAGCTCACATCCGAGAAGAATACCGCCATGATAGCCACCACCGGCTACACTGGCCGGGAGCTGTTCGCGCTCGCGGATCGTCCGAACCAGTTGTATATGGTCGGCTCGATGGGCTGCGCGTCATCACTGGGGCTGGGATTGGCGTTGGCGCGTCCTGACCTGCGCGTGGTCGTGATTGACGGCGATGGCGCGGCCATGATGCGCATGGGCAACTTTGCCACGCTGGGCAGCTATGGAGCCGGCAATCTCGTGCATATCGTGCTGGATAATGGGGTACACGATTCGACCGGCGGACAGGCCACCGTTTCCAGCAATGTGTCGTTTGCAGGTATCGCCAAGGCTTGCGGCTATCCGATCGCCTTGGAGGACGATAATCTGGCCATCCTGGATCATCTGCTGAGTGGCACCGACCGGGTCGGTCCTCGCTTTGGCTGTCTCAAGATTCGTCCTGGTACCATGCACGACCTGCCCAGGCCCGCGCTCTCGCCCGCCGAGGTGCGCGCGCGATTCATGGCGCACATTGGCGCGAACTTGAGCTTTATCAGCGAGGCTCGCGGCCACGCGCTATCATGATTCTTCTGAATCCCGGACCCGTTACTCTCACGGCCGGTGTGCGCGAGGCGCTGACCGGGCCTGATCTCTGCCATCGGGAGCCCGAATTTGCCGATCTGCAGGACTCGGTCCGGCAGAGACTGTTGGACGTCTATGATCTGCCGGTCAGCGAATGGGCGGCAGTATTGCTAGCGGGTTCCGGTACCGCTGCGGTGGAGGCGATGCTCACGAGCTTGGTGCCGCATGACCGAAAGCTTCTCGTGGTGGAAAATGGCGTGTACGGCGAGCGCATGGCCGCCATCGCCAGGACCCACGGGATGGCTCACCGTGCGCTCACGTATGCGTGGGGAAGCGATCTTGACATCCATGATGTCGGTCATGCGCTGAATGCGGATCCTGGCATCAGCCACGTGGCAGTGGTACACCATGAGACGACTACCGGTCGCCTGAATGAGCTCGCGGGGTTGGAAGAGCTTTGCCGCAACCACGG
>JAPSGG010000325.1 GCA_031177845.1 Chromatiales bacterium | reverse complement strand
TTTGTCGCGAGATGTTGCTATACACTGGGCGCAATCCGTGACGGACGTTTTTCACGCCCGCTTCAGCGCGACTTCCCGGTGGTATCGCTATGTCATATTGAACCGCTGGGCACGCCCGGCTTTGCTTAGCGGCAAGGTCACATGGGAGCGCCGCCCGCTGGAGGTGCCACTCATGCAGCAAGCGGCCGCGCACCTGTTGGGCGAGCACGACTTTACGAGCTTTCGGGCGCTTGCCTGTCAGGCCAAGACTCCGGTACGAACTGTAGATGAATTGAAAGTGACTCGGGATGCCGCCGCCGTGTACGTCGATGTTCTCGCCAATGCCTTTCTTTACCATATGGTGCGCAATATCGTCGGCGTGCTGATAGCCATTGGCGTAGGTGACCGCGCAGCGGACTGGCCGGCTGAGTTGCTTGAGCGGCGCGATCGCGCCCACGGCGGGATTACTGCACCTGCGGACGGTCTTTACCTGGTGCACGTGTCATATCCTAAAGCGTTTGGTTTGCCTGATACCTTCACGTTGCCTCGGTATAGTTAATGGCTATCGATTGCATAGGGGGGCGCGCTATCATTGGTATTCTAAGGAGTTTGGAAGCTTGCGTACGCGAATCAAAATCTGTGGGATTACGCGCGTCGAAGACGCGCGCGCCGCGGCGAGCCTGGGCGCGGACGCGATCGGGTTGGTGTTCCATGCCGCCAGCGCGCGCGCGGTCTCGATTTCGCGAGCGCGTGAGATCGTCAATGCCACCCCGCCGCTGGTGTCGTGCGTTGGCGTCTTCCTAAATGCGGATCAAGATCTGGTGCAAGAGGTGTTAGCCAGCATGCGGCTGGATTTCCTGCAGTTCCACGGCGAAGAATCCGCGGCCGTTTGTGGTAGTTTTGGGCGGCCGTACATTAAGGCAGTGGCCTTGAGCGGGAAACTGGATCTCGCTTCCTGCGCAAACCAGTATCCGCAGGCTGCTGGCTTGCTGCTCGACTCCCATCAGCCGGGTCAACTGGGTGGTTCGGGGATCAAAGGCGATTGGTCGCGTGTCCCAAAACATTCACCGCAGTCGCTAATCCTGGCCGGCGGCTTAAATGCAGGTAACGTCGCCGCGGCCGTGCGCGACATCGGGCCGTATGGGGTAGACGTGAGCAGCGGCGTTGAGTGCGCCAAGGGCATTAAAGACGCCGCCAAGATCAAGGCATTTATTAATGAGGTAAGACGTGTCGACAGTTGTTGAAACCACCACCACCGCGCCGGAGCACTTGCCGGATGCAAGCGGTCACTTCGGCATCTATGGCGGCCGCTTCGTAGCGGAAACATTGATGGAGCCATTGAAGGCACTGCAATCGGCGTACGAGAAATTTCGCAACGATCCTGATTTTTGTGCCGAGCTGGATCGCGATCTCGCGACCTACGTAGGCCGTCCCAGTCCACTTTATCACGCGCAGCGCTGGAGCCAAAAGCTTGGTGGTGCGCAGATCTATCTCAAGCGCGAAGACCTGAATCACACCGGCGCTCACAAGATCAACAACACGGTCGGCCAGGCGCTGCTCGCAAGACGTATGGACAAGACGCGCATCATCGCCGAAACTGGGGCGGGCCAGCACGGCGTAGCGAGCGCAACCGTGGCCGCGCGGCTTGGCTTTGCGTGCGTGGTTTATATGGGTGGTGATGACATCAGGCGCCAGGCGCCCAATGTATTTCGTATGCGCCTGTTAGGTGCCGAGGTGGTGCCCGTCAACTCCGGGTCGCGCACCCTTAAGGACGCGTTAAATGAGGCGATGCGCGACTGGGTGAGCAATGTCGATGACACCTTCTATATCATCGGCACGGTGGCCGGGCCGCATCCATACCCTGTGATGGTGCGCGACTTTCAAGCCGTAATCGGACGCGAGGCACGCGCTCAATGTCTTGATCAACACGGCCGCCTGCCGGACGCGCTGGTGGCCTGTGTTGGCGGCGGTTCCAACGCGATTGGGTTGTTCTATCCATTTGTCCATGATTCCGGTGTCGCGCTGTATGGTGTGGAAGCGGCGGGCGAGGGCCTCACGACAGGCAAACATGCGGCGTCTTTATGCGCGGGCACTAAGGGCGTGCTGCATGGCAATCGCACCTATCTGATACAGGATTCGAGCGGCCAGATCCTAGATACGCACTCGATCTCGGCCGGACTTGACTATCCGGGTGTGGGACCAGAACACGCGTGGCTTAAGGATACCGGACGCGCGCGTTATGTTGCGGTGACCGACGATGACGCGCTGGCTGCGTTTCATGATCTCACTCGCATCGAGGGCATCATCCCCGCGCTGGAAAGCAGTCATGCGCTCGCGTACGCCGCCAAACTCGCGGTCGACATGAACAAGGATCAGATAATCATTGTCAATCTCTCGGGGCGCGGCGACAAGGACATCGATACGGTCGCGCGCCGGCAGGGCATCGAGCTGTGAGTCGGATCACAACGCGCTTCAAGAGCTTGCGAGCGCAGGGCGAACGCGCGCTGATTCCTTATCTCACGGCCGGCGATCCGCATCCTAAAGCGACCGTACCCCTTATGCACGCGATGGTTCGGGCCGGCGCTAACCTCGTCGAACTTGGCGTACCATTCTCGGATCCCATGGCCGACGGACCGGTCATTCAAGCCGCTTGCGAGCGTGCCCTGAAGCATGAGATCAGCATGCCGGGGGTTCTCCAACTGGTGGAGGCGTTTCGCGCAGAAGACGAACACACGCCGGTGATACTGATGGGCTACTTAAATCCCATCGAGATCATGGGTTACGAGGCGTTTGCAAAAGCCGCCGCGCAGGCGGGCGTTGATGGCGTAATCACCGTGGATTTGCCGCCAGAAGAAGCTTCGGATTGGATAACGGCGCTTACCACGGTCGCAATCGACCCTATCTTTCTGGTGGCGCCGACGACAACCATCACGCGGATCGAGGCTATCTGCAAAGCGGCGCGAGGGTTTATTTATTATGTCTCGCTCAAGGGTGTAACTGGCGCCGACACGCTGAATCTTGAGGCAGTCGAGCGAAAGCTTGCACAGATCCGGGCTTGCGCGACGATTCCAATCGGCGTTGG
>JAPSGG010000062.1 GCA_031177845.1 Chromatiales bacterium | reverse complement strand
TCGGTGGGTTCGTCCAGGATCAACACCTTTGGGTCGTGTAATATGGCCTGGGCGAGCCCGACTCGGCGCTGGTAGCCCTTGGACAACGTCTCGATGCGCTGGGCCAGCACATCGGTGAGGTGAACCTCTTCGACGACCGCCCGCAGCCGCGCCAGGCGTCGTTGGCCGCGCAAGGCGCGCGCGCGGGCGATGAATTCTAGAAACTGAGCGACCGTCATCTCGCCGTATGCGGGCGCACCTTCGGGCAGGTAACCGAGTTCGCGCTTGGCGGCCAATGGCTGGCTTTGAACATCGTAGCCGTTGATGCAGGCCGTGCCCCTCGTGGGCCGCAGAAAACCCGTGAGCATCTTCATGGTGGTGGACTTGCCGGCCCCATTGGGGCCCAGAAAGCCCAGCACCTCGCCCGGAAAGACGGTAAAGCTTAAGTTATCGACGGCCACGCGGTCGCCGAAGTGGCGGGTTAGGTTTTTTGCTTCAATCATATCGGCTCTCTGACTTGGGTCGGGTGAAATCCTGGGGCAGCAGGCGCCGTGCCAGGCGGCGCAGATATCCGATCCGGTCCTCCTAACGGAGGGTGTCGCGCATTAAGCGATCTATGAAAGGCGAATAGCCGAATACCGCGACAATGACGGATGACGGCACACAGCGCGCAGTGCGGCGGTGAGTAAGGGGGTATGCCGGATGGATGTGGAGGTGTTGCGCGATCTCTGCTCACGAGCACAGGTGATCGATGGTGTTTCGTGATTCGCTTCTCGTCGTTTGGTCTTATCTGCTCGGCTGGCTGTTCGCGATCTGGGCGCCAGTAGCCAAATCATCTCCACCGCGCAACCGTCGCGCGGACGGATGAGATCGCAGAGTTCTCTACCAATACCGTGGCGCGCCGGGTCAGCCTGATTTCAGCAGCATTGTGTACGGTGACATTGCCGAGCGCGATGAGTTCACTGGACTCCCCAGCAGCAAGATCAGGTTCTACAGCTGATCATATTTAGTTTAAGCTGTCGGATTCCGATTGCAAAGATATACGCGGTTTGCCAGTCAAGATAGTGAGGAATATACTGCCCACAAAATCAGTGTTGTTTTGAACAGCATGCAATCGCTCACCGCACGGCAGGCCGAGATTCTGGACTTCATACGGGACGAGATCGCAGTCCGTGGGCTGCCGCCCACGGTCGCCGAGATCGCAGCGGGCGTGGGCGTGAAATCGACCAACGGGATCCGGGATCACCTCAAAGCACTGGCGCGCAAAGGCGCCATAGAATTGATCCCGGGGGCCTCGCGCGGGATCCGCTTGGTCGAGGCGAGCAACCGCAGCTTGCCTATTGTAGGCCGAGTCGCGGCGGGCAGCCCAATCCTGGCGGAACAGCATATCGAATCCTACTGCCAGCTGGATCGCGCGCTGTTTAAGCCCCGCGCCGATTATCTGTTGCGGGTAAAAGGCATGAGCATGCGCGATGCCGGAATCCTTGATGGCGACCTGCTGGCGGTGCACAAAACAGCCGAGGCCAGATCCGGCCAGATCGTGGTCGCGCGCCTGGAAGACGAGGTGACGGTCAAGCGCCTGCGGCTGGCCGGTCACAAGGCTTGGCTCGAAGCGGCGAATCCCGAGTTTCGCCCTATCGAAGTGGATCTGCACCGCAGTGCACTCAGCATTGAGGGATTGGGGGTGGGTGTGATCCGTAATTGGAGTCTTTAAGAGCGGGCTCCAGAATGAAGAAGATAAGCTGCTCATAGAACGCTTCGATGCAGCCATGTCGATCAATGGATTGGCGCAGCAGCACCATTGTACGGAAGGGGCATCCAGGCACGGCTGGAAAAAATGGGTCAACTCCCTCCCACTGCTCGCCCACGGCGACTTGCTTAACTGTAAATCATAAAGGCTTCCGCCATGAGCGCCGGACTGGATAAACTGTTGCAGGGCAATCCGGTCTTATGGCGGGGGCGCGGCAACCATCATTCACCAGCCGGACTCAAAACTGGCTTTGATGCGCTGGACGCCGTGCTGCCGGGCGGCGGTTGGCCCATAGGCGCGCTGACTGAGATTCTGTTCGATCAACATGGCATCGGCGAGCTGTGCCTGATCATGCCGGCCCTGGCGCAGCTCGGCCGCGACAACCGTCGGCAGGCTTGGATCGCTCCGCCTTATATGCCTTACCCCCCTGCGCTGGTTGCGGCCGGCATTAATCTCTCTTCCACCTTATTTGTACGTCCCAAGCGCGCCACGGATACGCTCTGGGCAACCGAACAGATGCTGCGCTCCGGGGTCTGCGGCGCGGTGCTGGCATGGCCAAAGACGAACGACTTTCGCGCGCTGCGGCGCCTGCAATTGGCGGCTGAACGAGGCGATTGCTTGGGCGTCCTTTTCCGCGCCACGCATGTCGCTTTCGATCCTTCGCCTGCTGCCCTGCGGCTGCGCCTGCACGCCCTCGATGGCGGTCTTAAAGTGCATATCCTTAAAGCACGTGGCGGCGGCTGCCATGGTCGAAGCATAGACTTGAAGCTTTAAATACGCATCTGATCAAAGGTTCCTTCATCCGGCGGCGGCAACCTTTTGCTGGTTTGTGCCTTAGATTACCGTGTAGACTGATCTTCAAGACGCGACAGACCCAGGGACGTGGTATCCCGTTGAAGGCCCGTGTGCATGGATCCCAGCCATCATCCGAAATCCCGCCGTAACCCCCCGATGAGCAAGTCAGGCATCCTGCCCGAGCTCGATCGGCGTTGCGGCGAGCGCCGTAAGCTCAAGGTGACCAGTTTCATTTATGGCAACTGGCTTGCCAGGCGCCGCTATGCCCGACGCGAAAAAGATCAGCAGGGCTATTACGTTGACTGGTATGAATCGCATCTCCTGTGCCTGATCGTGGGTGTCTTGCTGCTCAGTTGCGCGGATGCCCTGATGACGCTGGTTCTGCTGGAGATGGGTGGGCGCGAGCTGAACGGATTCATGGCGATGCTCATTCATATCGATGTGCAGCTTTTCGCCGCCCTGAAGATGGCTTTCACCGGCGCGGGGCTAGTATTCCTGGTGATCCATCAGCACTTCCAGATATTCCGCCGCGTGCGCGTCAACTTTGTACTGCGAGCAGTGCTTCTGCTCTATCTCCTGTTGGTCGGGTATGAGTTCATGCTGCTCCAGCCGAGACATACGCCGGCACCGGCGATCCTCATCGTGCTAATGGGCATCGTGCTCTCAATCATGGGTTTATACCTAGATCGCAAGCGGGCGCAAATCATGGCGTCCGCGCATGTGGATTAAAAACAACCGCCTGCGGAAAAATCTCTACGCCTTGCCAGGCATGAAATTGCGGCCTATACTGCTCATAAAAGCAGTAATTATATGGGCAGTCTATGGCCGTGTACTCCACAATAAGCCAGCGCCTTTCTTTGGGGCCGACTGTTCGCCCCGCATCACTGCCATCTTTATCACTACCGAGCACGACGGCGCCGCAACTGCCGCACCATGACAAAGCCGCTCAGGCCAAGCCGCTTTGGCTATGCGCCTATTTTCCCGATCTGCCTTTGGAAGCCGCTAATTGCGCGGCGGGAGCTGCGAGGCCTTTTGCGATCTTTGAGGAAAATGGTGGGCGCCGGCTCGTCTATATGGCCTCGGCGGCGGCCGGCGCGGTGGGCATTACGCATGGCATGTGGCTTTCACAGGCCTATGCGCTATGCCCGGCCTTGGAGATTCGGCCCCGAGACATGGCGGCCGAGAGGAATAGACTAAGCCGGCTCGCTATCTGGGCCGCACGGTTTACCCCGATGGTCAGCCTGCAACCGCCGCAGGCCTTGCTGCTTGAAATAAGCGGCAGCCTGAAGCTCTTCGGTGGTTTGATAAAACTAAAGGCGGAACTGATCGACGGTCTGTCCGCGTCGGGCGCTTGCGCTCAAATCGCGATAACCCCGGCGCCGCTGGCGAGCCTGTTACTGGCAAGCCAGGGTCAGAGTGCCGAGCTTTCGGAACCAGAAGCCTTGCGTTCGGCTCTGGGCAGGCTACCGGTCAGCGTGCTTCCGCTAGCCACGGGCTCGATCCAACGCTTGCTCAATAGCGGCGTGCGGGATCTGCACGATCTATGGCGGCTGCCCAGGGAGAGCCTCGCGCGGCGCTTTGGACCTGAGCTGCTCGACTTCCTGGATCGCGCCCTGGGACTGCGACCTGATCCGCGCCGCACGTTCTCTCCCCCGCCCTGTTTTACCGCTGAACTGGAGCTGATCCGGGAGACCGACAACACGGCAGCACTGCTGGACGCGGCGCGCAGTCTTCTCACAAGGCTAGTCAAGTTTCTGCGCGAGCGGGATGGAGCCATTATCCATTTGCGGCTCGATCTATGCGACGCGCAATCGCCGCCCAGCCAACTGCGGGTCGGCACGCGCCACGGCACCCGTGACGAGGAGCATTTGCTGAATCTGCTCGGAGAACATCTGCACCGCTTTCGGCTGCCGGCGCCTGTGTTGAAGCTCCGGCTGACGACCGCGGCGATACAGCCGTTCACCACCAGCAATGAAACTTTATTTGCTACTAAATACGGATTAGCGAATCCCCCCTTGATTTCCCCCTTTAGAAAGGGATTTCTTGCAAAAGGCGAAATAAGCAAGGGGTTTCATAAACATAAAAGAGAGAAATCGACCCCGGATTGGCAGCAGATATTGGAAAAATTGCAGGTCCGCTTGGGCAGCGAGGCTGTCCGCGGTCTTGAGAGCTTGGCGGATCATCGGCCGGAGCGAGCTTGGAGTTATATCGAACCCGGCGGCCAGGGCCACACGATCAATGGCAAGCAGCGTCCGCTATGGCTTTTTCCCAATCCGCGGCCATTAGTATCGCGACAAGGCCATCCGTGGCGACGCGGCCCATTATCTATCACGAAGAATCCGGAGCGGATCGAGGGGGGTTGGTGGGACGGTCGCGACATCCGCCGCGATTATTACATCGCTACGGATGACGACGGCAGCCGGCTATGGATATTCCGCGATCTGCGCGGCGACCGAGCATGGTATCTGCATGGGCTCTTCGGTTGACTATGCCGAACTGCACTGCCTGAGTAATTTCAGCTTCCTGCGCGGTGCCTCGCACCCGGAGGAATTGGTCGCGCGCGCCGCCGAACTCGGCTATGCCGCACTGGCCCTCACCGACGAATGCTCGCTGGCCGGCAGCGTGCGCGCCCATGTGGAAGCGAAGCGGCATGGACTGCCGCTCATCATCGGCGCGGAGTTTCGTCTGGAAGACGGCTTGAGGCTCGTGCTGCTGGCGACCGACCGGGAAGCCTACGGTCGACTTTCGGCCTTGATCACGCATGCCCGCCGCAAGGCCAAAAAAGGCCGGTATCACCTCGACCGGGCGGCGCTCGAAGATCACTGCCCTACCGGTTGCATCGCGTTGTGGCTGGCAGCGCCCGACTCCGACGCCAGCGACGGCCTCTGGCTGGCGAGGCTGTTTCCGCAAAAAACCTGGATCACGGTCGAGCTCTTTTTAACAGGTGATGACCCGCAGCGCCTGCGACAAATACGAGCATTAGGCCAGGCATGTAATCTGCCGTTATGTGCCAGTGGCGACGTACACATGCATGCCCGCTCACGCCGGCCGCTGCAGGATACCCTGACCGCCATTCGTCTGGGAAAACCGTTAGCCGAGCTTGGGTTTGCGCTATACCCCAATGGCGAGCGCCATTTGCGATCGCGCGCGCGGCTGGCGCGGCTTTATTCCGAAGAACTGCTGGTGGAGACGGTCAGAATCGCGCGCCTGTGTCGCTTCTCGCTGGACGAGTTGCGCTATGAATATCCGCGCGAACTGGTGCCCGAAGGCCACACGCCCTATTCCTGGCTTGGGCATCTGGCCGCACAGGGTCTGAACCGTCGCTATCCGCAGGGCGCGCCGGCGTCAGTGCGCCAGACACTGGAGAGGGAACTCGAGCTGGTACATGAGCTCGCTTACGAGCCTTACTTCCTCACCGTGCATGACCTGGTCGAGTTCGCACGCAGGCAAGGCATTCTATGCCAAGGCCGCGGCTCCGCCGCCAATTCAGTCCTTTGTTACTGTTTAGGGATCACCGAGGTCGGCCCGGAAAGGATCAGCCTCCTGTTCGAGCGCTTTATCTCCAGGGAGCGCAACGAGCCACCGGACATCGATGTGGATTTCGAGCACGAGCGCCGCGAGGAGGTTATCCAGTACATCTATCAAAAGTACGGCCACGAGCGGGCGGCACTCACGGCTACCGTCATCACCTACCGGCCGCGCAGCGCCATCCGCGATGTAGGCAAGGCGCTGGGCCTGAGCCAGGATCAGGTCGACCGCCTTGCCAAATCCATGCAGTGGTGGGACGGACAGCGCCTGCTCCCTGAGCGGCTCGAAAGTGCGGGCCTCAAGCCCGACAGTCCGGTCGTTAGGCATTTTGTGACGCTGGTCAACGCCCTCATCGGGTTCCCGCGTCATCTATCGCAGCACACCGGCGGATTTGTGATCTCCGCGGGCGCGCTTTCACATCTGGTGCCAATCGAAAACGCCGCCATGCGCAGCCGCACCGTCATTCAGTGGGATAAGGACGATCTCGAGGATTTGAGGCTGCTCAAGGTCGACGTGCTCGCGCTCGGCATGCTCACCGCCGTTCGCAAGGCGCTGCAATACGTGCATGACCATACCGGTCAATCGTTGACCATGGCCACGATTCCGGAGGGAGGCGCCCGCGTCTACGCCATGCTGGAAAAGGCCGACACGGTGGGCGTATTTCAGATCGAATCGCGCGCGCAGATGTCCATGCTGCCGCGACTCAAGCCCAAAAATTACTACGACCTGGTGGTGCAGATCGCGATCGTGCGGCCTGGCCCCATTCAGGGGCAGATGGTGCATCCTTTCCTTGCCCGGCGCGACGATCCGAGCCTGGTCAATTATCCCAGCGATGAGGTGCGCAAGGTGCTGGAGCGCACTCTGGGCGTACCGATCTTTCAGGAGCAGGTCATGAGTCTCGCAATTATGGCGGCGGGTTTCACGCCGGGCGAGGCCGACCAGTTACGGCGCAGCATGGCGGCTTGGCGGCGCAAAGGCGGCCTGGAGCAGTTCGAGCACAAACTTATGTCGGGCATGCGCAGCAGAGGCTATTCGGAAGATTTTGCTCGGCAGATCTTTCAGCAGATAAAAGGCTTCGGCGAGTATGGCTTCCCGGAATCGCATTCGGCGAGTTTCGCGCTGCTCGCTTATGTCTCCGCCTGGCTCAAATACCACTATCCGGCGGCCTTCACCTGTGCGCTGCTCAATAGTCAGCCCATGGGCTTTTATGCGCCATCGCAGCTGGTGCAGGACGCTCGTCGGCATGGCGTCGAGGTGCGGCCAGTGGATGTGCGTTACAGCGAGGAGGATTGCAGTTTGGAAACTGAACAATTCATCGTGCCTGCCATCCCTGGCGCGACGCTTAATCCGCCGCGCGTCCGT
>JAPSGG010000324.1 GCA_031177845.1 Chromatiales bacterium | reverse complement strand
GATTCGCTACCCAAGAAAAAGCCCGATCCGTTGCCGTTGCTGCATGCCGCGAAAGCCCTGGGTGTCTCGCCGACGCGCGCAATGATGCTGGGCGATTCCCAGAATGATGTCATTGCGGCCCGGGCGGCTGCTTTTCAGATCGTATGCGTGGATTACGGCTATAATCACGGTCAGGACATCCGGCACTCCAAGCCGGATGCCGTGATCAGGTCGATGACGGAGTTGGAGATCCTGCTGACGCAGGCGGCGTAAACATCTTTTGTATGCAAAACAGGCTCTTTCAGGTGTCCTTCAGGCGCGATATGGGGCAACGATGGTGGTGAACTCTGCCATCGCTCGAGCCCATTTATCCCTGACCTGGAAAGAGCTTTATGACCACTGCACCATTTGAACAATCCGCCCATGGGGACCGCGTACCGTTGGTGCGCACAGTCCTCGCCGACCTCGACACCCCCTTAAGCACCTATCTTAAGCTGGCCAACGCACCATACTCGTATCTTTTCGAGTCGGTGCAAGGGGGCGAGAAATGGGGCCGCTACTCCATCATCGGTCTGCCATGCCGGCGCGTAATCAAGGTGACCGGCCGCATAGTGGCCGTCGAGCAGCAGGGTAAGATCATCCAGTCACAAGAGGTCGACGATCCGCTAGCGTGGATCGCAGCCTACCTGATACCGTACGCAGCCGGCGACCAGACCGATTTGCCACGCTTCACCGGTGGGCTGGTCGGCTACTTAGGCTATGAGACCATCGGCTATATTGAGCCACGGCTTGCAGAGCATAACAAACCGGATCCGATCGGTACGCCGGATATTCTTCTGATGGTGTCCGACGAGGTGGTGGTCTTCGATAACCTCACGGGCAAGATTTACCTGATCGTGCATGCTGATCCGGCTGAGCCGCACGCGATGCCGCGCGCGCAGCAACGCCTGACGCAGCTTGAGGTACGCCTGCGGGCACCGGCCTTTTATGTGCCGCCCGAGCGCACACGCAACATAGACGAATCCGACTTCACCTCCAGCTTTTCGCGCGCTGGGTATGAATCTGCCGTAGAACGCATCAAGCACTACATTGTCGAGGGCGACGTGATGCAGGTGGTGCCATCGCAGCGCATGTCGATCCACTATCAGGCACGGCCGCTGGATCTGTATCGCGCACTTCGCAGCCTGAATCCGTCGCCTTACTTGTACCACCTGAACCTGCGCGATTTTCATATCGTGGGGTCGTCGCCCGAGATCCTAGCGCGCCTGGAAGACGGTATCGTCACGGTGCGACCCATCGCCGGCACCCGTCCGCGCGGCGCGGACGAAGCGCAAGACCGGGCCTTGGAAAGAGAGTTGCTGGCCGATCCCAAGGAGCTCGCCGAACATCTAATGCTGATCGACCTGGGGCGCAACGACGTCGGGCGGGTCGCCGAGACCGGTAGCGTGAAGGTCACCGATAAGATGGTGATCGAGCGCTATTCGCACGTGATGCATATCGTCTCCAACGTGACCGGCAGACTGAGGCCCGGCATGTCCGCCATCGATGTACTGCGCGCGACCTTTCCTGCAGGTACCGTGAGCGGCGCACCAAAGGTGCGAGCCATGGAGATCATCAGCGAACTGGAGCCGGTCAAGCGTGGCATCTATTCCGGCGCTGTGGGATATCTCTCCTGGAGTGGCAACATGGATACTGCGATCGCCATCCGCACCGCAGTGATTAAGGACGGCGTATTGCATGTTCAGGCCGGCGGCGGCATCGTGGCCGACTCAGTGCCGGCACGCGAGTGGGAGGAAACTATCAACAAGCGGCGCGCGATGTTCCGCGCCGTAGCCTGGGCCGAAGCAGGGCTAAACGGCACGGATGATCGATAGGGCTGCTCAGCGTCCGGGTCGAGCGTTGTTGCGGTTCGAGAGTGCGTTAGCGGGAGTTTGATGATCGTTCCCAAGCAGCCGGTTAGTATCGCGGAGATCGCCGCACATTACGATGAGCTGGATCCTTTCTACCGCGAACTCTGGGGCGAGCACGTTCATCACGGTCTATGGCAAAACGGCAATGAGACGCCAGAAGAGGCCACGCTCGCACTGGTCGATCATGTCGCGGCGCTGGCGGGCATACGGGCGGGCGACGCCGTATGCGATATCGGCTGCGGCTATGGTGCCACTGCGCGCCGGCTGGCGAGTCACTACGGCGCACGAGTGACGGCCCTGACGATCACGCCCGCACAGTATCGGTTCGCCCTGTCTGTCAGCCTAGACGGCGACAGTCCAGCTTATCTGCTGCGCGACTGGCACGAGAACGGCCTAGATGGGGCATCCTTTGACGCTGCCGTCGCGATCGAGAGTATGTCGCATATGACCGATAAGCGTCGCGCGCTCACGGAAGCCGCGCGCGTACTCAAGCCGGGCGGGAGACTCGTGCTGTGCGTGTGGCTCGCGGCCGACCACCCGGGCCGCTGCGCGGTGCGACATCTGCTGGAGCCGATCTGCGGCGAGGGTCGTCTGCCTGGGCTCGCGAGCGAAGTGGATTACCGTCGCCTGCTCGTGGAAACAGGTTTCGAGTCGACGATGTTTAAAGATGTCAGCCAGCACGTACGGCGCACGTGGGCGATCTGCATCGTGCGATCGCTGAAGGCCCTAGCCACAGATGCCAGCGTGTGGCGGTTTATGATGGATTCCAACATGCACAATCGGCAGTTCATCATAACGATGTTCCGTATCCTTCTGGCCTACCATCTCGGCGCCATGCGTTACGGCATCTTCGCCGCCTGCAAACCGAGTGCATGCTAAGTCCGCGAGCGTGCCATGCCCATGATTCTTGCCAAGCGCGATCCTGATGCTCGCGAGTTCATGGATGAGCCCGACTGCGATGCGCGCAAGCTCCAGAACACCTATCGCCAGTTTCGCCTCATCAACGTGATCTCGCGCAGTGGATGGATCTACCGACGCTGGATCAAGTCGGCGATGACAGATCCACAGCAGCGCTACTCGCTGCTGGACGTGGGCTTCGGCGGCGGCGACATTGCATTAAAGATGGCCCGATTGGCGAATCGGGATGGCTTTAAGCTCGCTGTCACTGGCATCGAGCTTAAAG
>JAPSGG010000323.1 GCA_031177845.1 Chromatiales bacterium | reverse complement strand
TGTGTATTGTCCGAATCCAAGTTTGCGGTCGGCTCATCCAGCAGTAGCACCTGGGGTCGGTTGACCAATAAGCGCACCAATGCGAGCCGCTGACGCTCGCCGCTGGACAAGCGGCTGACCGGCCAGCGCAGCACGTCAGCATCAAATCCCAGTGCGGCCAATTCTACCGCTGGTTCATCGGCGAAATGCTCGCGCACCGTCTCAGTCCACCAATGACTTTCCGCTGGCAATAATGCCATCCGACGGCGCCAGTCGGGCGGCGGAATTTCATCTCTTCGCGCACCCGCGAGCCACACCTCTCCCCCGACAGGGTCCATATCTGCCAGAGCGCGCAGCAGCAAGGTCTTGCCCGCGCCCGAAGGTCCCTGCACGATCACACACTCTCCGGCGGCAAGCTGCAGCGATACGGGCCCGAAATGATCGCCCCGCAGATCTTCGGCGCGCAGGAGAGGCGGGTCATTAGTCAGCTGATCTTGCACCGGAGTACAGTACGCCGCATGAACTGCACAGGGAAGCGCCGGGCAATGCGGCGGCGTGGGGAACGGGCGCCAATGCGCACACCCGGCGGCGAAATCTGTTATCTTGCCCGCATACCGATTGAAATCAGACAGAGGATATCGAGGCGATGAGTCCTAGCGAAAGAGAGCAGCTACCAGAGATCAAACTGAACCGCAACGAACTCTATCGGGAGGAGACCTTTTCTGACCGGCGCGCGGGCACCATCATCCGGCTGACGCCCGTCAAAGCCGATGGCTCCCGAGACGACAGGCGCGAGGAGATCTACGTCGGCCAGGCACAGATGCTGACTCCCGTGGGTGCGATCCCACTGAGCTTTCAGCTGGACGCTAAATCGCTAGACGCAGCGATCGATAAGTTTCCGGAGGCGGCAAAGGCCGTCGTCGAACGAACCCTAGAGGAGCTCAAAGAACTGCGGCGCGAGGCCGCGTCTAGCATCGTGATTCCAGAGCGTGGCGGAGGTGGGCTTGGCGGACCCGGCGGTCGCGGCATACCGGGCGGAGGCAAAATTCAGTTGCGATGAGTGACAGCGCTCGGCGAAATTCCTGCCAAAAGAACGGGCGCTTAAAGCGCCCATTAACATCGGCTCGTAAGATTCGCGGCCGGAGGAGAGCTCACATCCCTTGCGAGCCATCGGACGATGCCGCCGCTTAAGGGTTGTATGCCTTCTCTCCGTGTTCAGCGATGTCTAGGCCCTCGCTCTCGGCCTCGTCGGAGACGCGCAGGCCAATGGTGAACTTGACGACAGTCAGCGCAATCGCGCTCACTACCGCACTCCAGACGAAGGCGAGCAGTACTGCCTTGACCTGGATCAGGATCTGTGCGGAGTCATAGCCGAACTCAGGCCCAACCCAGCCGTCGACCACGTAACCGGCGCCGCCTAAGGCGGGATTGACGAACACCCCCGTCAGGATTGCGCCCACGATCCCGCCCACGGCGTGGATGCCGAAGGCGTCTAGTGCATCATCGTAATTGAGTGCCCGTTTTAGGTATTCCACTGCCAGGAAGCACAGGAAACCGGCCGCCAGGCCGATCACCAGCGCGCCCGGTATCCCGACGAAGCCGCAGGCGGGGGTAATACCGACTAGACCAGCAATGGCGCCGGATGCTGTGCCCAATAGGCTGGGCGTGCCCTTGATTAGCCATTCCGAGAACATCCAGGTCAGCGCGGCGACCGCGGTAGCGATAACGGTGTTGGCCATCGCCAGCACGGCGTAGCCATTGGCCTCCAGGTTGGAACCGGCATTAAAGCCGAACCAGCCTACCCACAGGATGCAGGCGCCGGCCAGGGTGAAGGTCAGGTTGTGCGGTGGCATCGGCACCTTGTTGTAGCCGTTGCGCCGACCGAGAAATAGCGCCGCCATTAGACCCGCGACGCCCGCGTTGATGTGCACCACCGTGCCGCCGGCGAAGTCCAGCGCGCCCCACTGCCAAAGGAGGCCTGCGGATGCGTTCAGATCCGCGACGACATCAGGGCTGGTGTAGGCGTCTGGGCCGGCCCACCACCACACCATGTGCGCCATCGGCAGGTAAGAAAAGGTAAACCAGATAATCGTGAACATTAGCACCGCTGCGAACTTCATGCGCTCGGCGTAACCGCCCACGATCAGCGCGCAGGTAATGGCGGCGAAGGTGAGCTGAAACATGGCGAATACTAGTTCGGGAATGTAGACCTTCTTGCTGAAGGTGGCCGCCGCCGTGAAAAAGCCGTTGGGGTCGTACACCACGCCATCCAAAAACATCTTGGATAGGCCCCCGAAAAACGCATTGCCGTCGCTGAAGGCGACACTGTAGCCATATACCACCCAGAGTACCGCGATCAGGCAGAAGATGGTAAAGACCTGCATCAGTGTCGACAGCATATTCTTTGAGCGCGTCAAGCCGCCGTAAAAGAGCGCCAGCCCCGGCAGTGACATGAAGATGACCAGCAGAGTCGCTACCATCATCCAAGTGATATTGCCCTCATTAAACACGATCGCCACTACTTCCTCCTGCGCCCACACTGGCGCGCTGACCAGCGCCAGTGCAAGCGCAAGACCGGCCTTATGCATCAGGTTCATGGTTGTCCCCCTTTATTGGTGTTATAGGGCGTCCGCACCGGTTTCGCCGGTGCGTATGCGGATCGCTTGTTCCAGCCCTACGACAAAGATCTTGCCATCGCCGATCTTGCCCGTACTGGCGGCCTTCGTAATAGCGTCGATCGCCTGCTCGGCGAGCCCATCATTGATGGCGATCTCTACCTTGATCTTGGGAAGGAAATCGACCACGTATTCCGCCCCACGATACAGCTCGGTATGGCCCTTCTGTCGACCGAAGCCCTTGACCTCGGTGACGGTAACGCCTTTCACACCGATCTCCGACAGCGCCTCGCGCACGTCGTCGAGCTTGAAGGGCTTGATGATTGCAGTGATGAATTTCATGAGCCTGCCTCCGCTCACCGTTAAAGGTCGAAACCCTTGGTCAGGGTCACCACGAATTTAGGGCTGTCGTCGCTGGTCAAGGGGGCGAACTCGCCCTCATCCAGCGTGGTATTGATCACAGCGAAACTGGCGCTAAA
>JAPSGG010000061.1 GCA_031177845.1 Chromatiales bacterium | reverse complement strand
GCCGCGCAAACCAGATCCGCGACATTTGAGGAAAAGCTCGTATCCGAGAAATTACCCTCGCTGTTGCCCAGGCCGGTGAAATCAAAGCGCAACACCGCGATGCCTCGCTCGGCCAGCTCGCGGCTGACCCGTGTGGCGGCGATGTAATCCTTCGAACAGGTAAAACAGTGCGCGAACAAGGCATAGGCAAATGGCTCACAGTCGGGCATCTCAAGTCGGCCATCCAGTCGGCTTCCCTGTGATCCTGAAAACGACACGCGTTGCGTATGAAACGACATGCGGTATGGCTAGCCGAGCCAGGCGCGAGCGTTGCGAAACAGGCGCAGCCAGGGGCCATCTTCACCCCAATCGTCCGGATGCCAGGAATGCTGCACGGTGCGAAAAACGCGCTCCGGATGCGGCATCATGATCGTGAAGCGACCGTCCAGATTGGTAAGGCCGGTGATGCCCAGCGGTGAGCCACCGGGGTTATGGGGGTAACGTTCTGTGGCCTCGTGGCAGTGATCCACATAGCGCAGCACGACGAGACCCGCATTGAGCACGGCTTGCGCCGTGTTGCCATGGAACTCCGCCCTGCCCTCGCCATGGGCGATCGCGATCGGCAAGACCGAACCCTGCATGTGCGCCAGCAGAATAGAGGGCGATGGCAGTATCTCTACCAGACACAATCGGCCCTCGAACTGCTCGGATTGGTTACGAACGAAGCGCGGCCAATGTCCGGCACCAGGGATCAAATCGCACAGGTAAGAAAGCATCTGACAACCGTTGCACACCCCAAGCCCAAAAGTGTCCTCACGCGTAAAAAAGGCTTCGAATTGGTCGCGCACGCCCGCATTAAACAGGATCGATTTGGCCCAGCCGCCGCCGGCACCCAGTACATCGCCGTATGAAAAACCGCCTCCGGCCGCGAGGCCTTTGAACCTATCGAGCGAGGTCCGACCCATCATCAGGTCGGTCATATGAACGTCTATTGGCTCAAAGCCGGCGCGATCGAAGGCGGCCGCCATCTCGACCTGGCCGTTTACGCCCTGCTCACGCAAAATGGCGACACGCGGCCTCGCGCCGGTCGCAATATACGGAGCCGCAGGATCGTCATCGGGATCGAAGCCGAGATGCGGCGCAAGCCCCGGATCCCTGGTATCGGAGATTGCGGCGAATTCCTGCGCGGCGCAGTCAGGATTGTCGCGCAGGGCTTGCATGCGGTAGCTGGTCTCGGCCCAGATTTCTTGCAACTCGATTCGCGAGCACGCAAACACCGTTTCCTGCCAATCGCGAATCACGATACGGTCTTCATGGCTCAGCGTGCCGATCAAATGGCTGTTCGGGCCAAGGCCGGCAGCACGCAATGTGGTCAGCACCTGCTCTAAATGTACGCGCCGCACCTGCACGACAGCGCCCAGTTCTTCATTGAAAAGCGCCGGTATCGCGTCGTTGCTCAAGCCCCCGATTTGAATATCGATCCCGGTATGACCCGCAAACGCCATTTCGCAAAGCGCCGCGAAGAGCCCGCCGTCGGAACGATCGTGATACGCGAGCACCAGGCGGTGGCGATTCATGTCCTGTATGCAAGCGAAAAACGCTCGCATGAGTTGCGGGTCATCCAGGTCCGGCGCCCGATCTCCGACCTGATCGTAGACTTGAGCCAAGGCGGAACCGCCCAGACGATTCTGACCACCGCCAAGATCGATCAGGATCAAGTCGGTCTCACCGCAATCGGTGCGCAGTTGCGGGGTGAGCGTGCGACGCACGTCAATCACGGGCGCAAACGCCGAGATGATCAGTGACAGGGGCGCTATGACCTCCCGCCGCTCGCCGTCCTGCTGCCAGACGGTGCGCATGGACAGCGAATCCTTTCCCACCGGAATGGCAATCCCTAGCGCCGGGCATAGCTCAAGCCCGACCGCGCGCACCGTGTCGAATAGGGCTGCATCCTCGCCAGCGTGCCCCGCTGCCGCCATCCAGTTGGCGGATAGTCGAACATCGCCTAGTTCCGCGATCGATGCCGCGGCAATATTGGTCAATGCCTCGCCAATGGCCATACGCCCGGAAGCTGCCGGATCGATCAGGGCGACGGGCGCGCGCTCGCCCACAGCCATCGCCTCGCCTGCGTAGCCTCGATAGTCGGCGCAAGTGACACCCACGTCTGCGACCGGCACCTGCCACGGACCGACCATCTGATCGCGCGCCACCATGCCACCGACTGTGCGGTCGCCGATAGTGACCAGAAAGCTCTTGCTCGCCACCGACGGCAACCGCAGCACACGCTCGACAGCCGCATCCACTGACATGCCGGCCGTCTCGAGCGGTGGTCTGCGCACGGTGATGCGGTGGGCCTCGCGCCGCATTCTAGGTGGTTTGCCGAGCAAAAACGCCAGCGGCAAGTCGATGGGCGTATTGTCGAAGTAGCGGTCCTCGACCACCAGTAGCTGATCACTGTCGCTGTACCCAACCACCGCATAGAGGCAGCGTTCGCGTTCGCAGAGACTCTTGAAACCTTCGAGCCGCGCAGCATGGATGGCCAGGACGTAGCGCTCCTGCGCCTCATTGCACCAGATTTCCAGAGGAGACATGCCAGGCTCGTCATTGGGTATTGCCCTTAATTCGATACGTCCGCCCTGCCTGGCCCCCGCCAACAGCTCCGGTATCGCATTCGACAAGCCGCCTGCGCCCACATCGTGGATGGAGAGGATGGGGTTATCGCTTCCTTGCGCGACGCAGCGGTCGATGACCTCCTGGCAGCGGCGCTGCATCTCGGCGTTGCCGCGCTGCACTGATGCGAAGTCCAGGGTCTCTTGGCTTTCGCCGCTGGCCATGCTCGATGCAGCGCCACCGCCCAGCCCGATCAGCATAGCGGGTCCGCCCAGCACCACGATCGGCGTGCCGGGCGGAATGGCTCGCTTTTCGACGTGCTCACCACGAATATTGCCTATACCGCCCGCCAGCATGATCGGCTTGTGATAACCTCGGATCTCGTCGCCGGCCTTGGCGCCCGTGACTCGCTGCTCCAGCGTGCGGAAATAGCCCGCGATAGTGGGCCGCCCGAACTCGTTGTTGAAGGCCGCCGCGCCGATAGGACCTTCGAGCATGATGTCCAGCGCAGAAGCGATGCGGTCAGGCTTGCCGAAGTTGTGCTCCCACGGTTGTTCGAAACCGGCTATGCGCAGGTCCGAGACCGAGAAGCCGCATAGGCCGGCCTTGGGCTTTCCGCCGACGCCGATTGCAGCGCCATCCCGGATCTCGCCGCCGGCGCCGGTTGCGGCGCCGGGAAAAGGCGAAATCGCGGTCGGGTGCTTGTGGGTCTCGACCTTCATGACGATATGCGCGTCCTCCTCCACCTCAATATACGCTCGAGTTGAAGGATCCGGCCAGAATCGCTGGGCTCTAGATCCAGTGATCACCGCGGCATTGTCCTGATACGCCGAGAGCACTCGCCTGGGCGCATTTCGATAGGTGTTGCGAATCATAGCGAAGAGCGATGCATCCTCAGGCTCACCGTCGATGATCCATTCCGCGTTGAAGATCTTATGCCGACAATGTTCGGAATTGGCCTGGGCGAACATCATGAGCTCCGTATCCGTCGGGGCGCGCCCCAGGGGTAAATAATGGTTAGCCAAGTAGTCGATCTCATCGTCGGAAAGGGCCAGGCCCATGTCGAGATTGGCCTTAGCCAGCGACCGGCGGGCGTCATTTCCCAGTTCGACTATCTGCAGCGGCATCGGCCGCGAGGTCTGGAAGAGCCGGGCACCGGCACTCAGATCGTGCACAATGGTTTGCGTCATGCGGTCGTGAAGTAGAGCGCTGATGCTAGCGCGGCACTGGTCGTCGAGACCCTCCCTAGAGGCCACGTGATAGGCCACGCCGCGTTCTATACGCGATACCGCCGGAAGCCCGCATGTATGTGCGATATCGGTGGCCTTGCTTGCCCAGGGCGAGATCGTTCCCGGCCTTGGTATTACCAGAAACAGCTCGCCCTCATGGACCTGGCTTAAGGGTGCGCCTGCATCGATAAGCAGCCTATGCAGAATTTCGCGTTCCTCGGCTGATAGCCTGCCCGACAGGGCCACGAAATGTACGTAATGGGCGCGTATGTTTTCGATGCCCGCGGGGAGGCGCTGCAGTGCGGACAGCAACCGCTGGCGGCGGAATTCGGAAAGTGCGTGACTGCCGGGTATGACTAGCATCTTGAGCCGAGGGACCTAGAGTAAGGCCGTGAAGGATACCCAACTTTGCCGGGTGGACGCATCAATGCGTCGAGCTCATGACACCGGAACTTGAAACTGCATAAGATGTCTCTATATAACGCTTACGGGGGCGACCTGGTTTCGACGTGGGTTGCAAAACCGGAGGTGCATGCCGAGGATACAGCTAGCCTCGTAAAACCTGCTGTAAAACTATAGTTGCCAACGACGACAACTACGCTTTGGCTGCCTAAAAACCAGCCTTTGCCCTCTGACTGAGTCGTGCTTGTGCGCTCTACTCAGGGGTCATTCTACACAAGCTCGTGGTGAGGTCTGCCTGAGACCGAGCCGCTAAAACCTAATCAGGCTCGCTGGTCATTCCCCTGCCCGTCGGGTGGTGACTGGTTAAGCTAAAGACTGGGCTAAGCATGTAGTACCAAAGGCAGAGGACTTGCGGACGCGGGTTCGATTCCCGCCGCCTCCACCAATAAGCTACTGATTCTATTAGAGCTGGCGACATTCCGGGCACGTTCGGGGCGCCATTCTACGTCCGCGCTAACGCCATCTAACCACCCCCTAGGCCATTGCGGCCGGATGCCCTCCGGGTCGCTAGGGTGCCCCTCTTTATTTTGTTAACCACGTGAGAGTCCGGGAAAACGCTAATGCTCGATTCCATGGCAATCAGAGACTGGATAATGGTGGCTGCGGTGATCGCCGGCCCTATTCTCGCCGTCCAAGCTCAACGGATCGTTGAGGCGTTAAGGGATAAGAGGCAGGCACGGCTGGCTCTTTTTCACACTCTCATGTCAACCAGAGCAACCAGGCTTGCTCCTGAGCACGTTGGCGCTCTGAATTTGATTGACCTTCAGGTTTTACGGGCGAAAGATTTTTGGAATTCGCTATCAAACGCGGAAGGAAAAGATGGTTACGAACTCTTGGAAGGTATACAACGACCACTTGAACAGTCAGGTACCAGAGGAACGTTTGCCCGCGTGGAACGAAAAGGCATTTGAACTCTTTACAGCAATGCTCTATGCGATGTCTCAAGCCTTGGGATATGACTTCGATGAAGTTCAACTAAAGAGAGATTGCTATCGTCCAATCGGTCACGGAGACTTAGAAAATCAGCAATACAGGGTTCGGAAAGGCATCGAGGAGGTGCTGGACGGCAAGCGTGCCATTCCTATGGCGGTAACATATTTTCCCTTCGCTGCTGATGAGCAAACCGAGCAATCAGGAGAAGGAGCAGAAACAGGGGTTCATTCAGAAACAAAAAGCCCCACCGAAGCGGGGCAATGACCATCGTTAGGCAGCAGCGGCCTATCAACGCTGCACCGTTAGAATACCCGCGCGGGGCCGCGTGAAACTGTGCGGCCGGGTCCAGTTTTCCCCGGAACGGACACGTGAAATTTCGGGCAGCAAAAATGCTTGAAATCCGCGGCTCCGCGCACCTGCATCCGGTAGCGTCTCGAAAGAACCTAAGCTGGGGGTGGGGTTTATCTTGAGCGTGGCAAGCGGGGGTATCCCCTGAGTCCTCGCTTCGAATCCCGCAGCTATCTACGCGGACGCCGGCCAAGGCCCATCCGTCACCCGCGCGTCGACTTCACTTCGTGGATCCAGTCACACTTGATGCCGGCCTTCGCATGATGCTTTTCGATCGCTTCGGCGTTCGGGCCGTCCAGCACGCAATAGATCTTGTTGTCCTTCTCGCTGAACAGGATGTCGTGGTGCGTGACCCCGAACTCGTCCGGCGGCGCCTTCTGCAACTTGTTCAGCTCGTCCACCGTGAACGGCTTCATGGGATGGGCATCGATGAACTTCGGCATGGTTGTCACCTCCTCCCGCCTGGACGGCGGCTACTTGTCGAGTGCCTCCCGGCGACGGTCGGCCCGGAAAATGAAAGGCGTTCGATTTAAGCTTCCTCGTCGCGTCGGTCCCTCGCTACAACCTTATTATAGAGCAGATAGGTAGTATAAGCGGTCGTCCAAGCCGCCGTCGTCCAAAATCCATCCGGGCGTCCAGGCGCGGGCGAACACCATCCGGGTCTGGTTCAAATTTCAAGGCGAGCGGCGCTGGGAGTCCATAAACCTTCCCCCTACACCGGGGATCCTTAGATATGCCGCGAGACTGCGCGAGCGGGCCTGCGAGGATATCAGAGTCGGCGCTTTCGACTATGCCGAATACTTCCCCGACTCCCTGCACAATCCTGAGTCGAACAAGCCGACCTTTGGCCGGCTGGTAGAGGATTGGCTGGCCCATAACGCCTAACTCGCGCTGGCCACAAGGCGCAGCTACTGCAAGATTCTGAACCAGCTTTACTTGCCCGCCTGGCGCGACATGCCGATCGAGCACGTGAACTATCGGATGATCCAGGACGTACTACAGGGGCATCCCTGGGGCTCGATGAAAACCCGAAACAACGCCCTCACACCCTTGCGCGGGATCTTCGACCTGGCGATGCAGGACGGCATTACTGAGAAAAACCCCGTGCTGCGCGTCAAGCGCATGAAAGCGCAAAAGCCACCGCCGGACGCGTTGGCAATGGACGAGGTCGAGGCCGTACTAGACTGGCTCGCCCGGCATCGCGACCCGCAACACCATAGTTACTTCGAGTTCGCGATCTTCGCCGGCGCACGCACGTCGGAGCTCATCGCCCTCACCTGAGCAGACATTGGCATGCGCCACGCCTACGCACGCATCGAACGCGCGCGGGTCATGGGCGAGACCAAGCCGACCAAGACCTACAGCGTGCGCGACATTGAGTTGAACTCGCGCGCCCTCGCAGCGCTGAAGCGTCAAAAGGCGCATACCTTCCTGGCAGGCGAGCAGGTCTTTCTCGACCCGATCACGGGCAAGCCTTACGTCAACGACAAGCCGCCGCGGCTCGTGTGGGATGCCAGCCCTAAAGGCGCTCGGGATCCGCCACCGCCAGGCCTACCAGACGCGGCATACGTTCGCCACGCTGAACCTGATGGCCGGCGCTAATCCGATGTGGGTTGCCCGGCAACTCGGCCACACGACCATGGCAATGGTGCTTGAGCACTATGGCCGGTGGATCGACCGTGCGGACAAGTCGGCCGAACGGGACAAGCTGGAGCGCGTGCTCCAGCAGGGACGTGGGTTCGATTCCCGCCGCCTCCACCATAAGCTATTGTTTTCCCTCCTGTTCGTATTTTTCGGGGAATATGCCCTTCCCCTGTGTCTCTTTGCGCCAAGCCGCCGGACCTCTGGCTACGGCGCGACAAGGGGTCGATTCCATCGACTACAACAACGATGGCAAGTTAGAGGAC
>JAPSGG010000322.1 GCA_031177845.1 Chromatiales bacterium | reverse complement strand
GCCAGATCGTGGCTCCCCCGCACGGCCGGCGCCAGATGCTCGAAGCGGCCCTGATAACCTAGCGCTTCGGCCTCTTTCATGACCGACAGCAATTCGCTTTGAAAGCGTGCCACCACAGCCGCCGGGTCGGCGGTCGATTCTTCTGCCTGGGCATCGTCCCGTGCGCTCCCTGCCCCCGATGCCAAAGCGAACAGCAGTGCCAGCAGCAATCTTAGAGCCCTGCGCAGCATCAGGCACGTTCCCCACGGTAGATCCGGCCCTTCCAGCGGGCGTGTTGACCCTGCCAATACTGGATAGCCGAACCCCAAGTCATGGCGAGGTAAAGCGTGCCAATCAGTGGCATGGCGAGCGCCCCACTGGGCGACCGGCCGTAGAACCTGAGGGTGGGCAGATAGGTGAGCATCATTATCGCCAGGCTTGCGAGCGCCGTAAATCTCACCGCGGCGCCATCGTGAAACAGGGTCAGCACCGGCATCCAGAATGCGAGCGCCATGACCAGCGTGCACAGCGCGAGCCAAGCCTTCGAGTACTTGAGCTGGGTAAAGGCGGTGCGTGTGATCATGTTCCATATGTCCATGAGCCTGCGATTAGACCGCAGACTGTGCACGCTATGGCTCAAGCCCAGCCAGATTCTGCCGCCCGTGTGGTTTTTTACACGGCGCGCCAGCGCACAGTCATCGATCAGTTCGCCCCTGATCGCAGTAAATCCGCCGATTTCGTCGAGCACGCGGGTCTTCAGCAGCACGAATCCTCCGGCCGCCGCTGCGACCCGCGAACGAGGCGACGTACAGCAACGAAAGGGATAAAGCAGTTTGAAGAAATAGACGAAGGCCGGCATCAAGAGTTTTTCCCAGAAGCCTTGCATGCGCGGCACGGCAAGCAGTGAGACGAGCTCGAGATCGTCGGACAAGAGTTTGCCTTTAGCCGCAGCCAAAATGCCCGGACGCAGTTCGATGTCCGCATCCAGTAAGAGCATGAGCGGTGTGGCGATGCGTGCGCGGCCCTGCTCCAGCGCCCACAGCTTGCCGCTCCATCCAGCGGGTAATTTCGTACCCGCCACGATCTCCAATTTCACACCGATTGTGTCTCGCGCTGCGCGGGTGGTACCGTCGATCGATTGATCATCCACCACGATGATCCGCAACCCGCGGCCCTGATTTGCCAGGGCGCGCAGGGTGCGGTTGATGACCGCGGCTTCGTTACGGGCGGGAATCACGACGGTGAGATCGCTTAAGTCTTCATCGCTCGCGCCGTCTGTCCCGTCCAAGACCTCGCGCGTCCTCCACGGACGCCACGGCATTAAGAAGATAGCTATCCAGATCAAAGCGGACATCGCCGCGAGATAGCCGCCGGCTGCATTGATAAGGCTATTCATAGTTGGGATGGTTGGTGCGCAGGTGACTTCTTGTCTGGGACGGCGCAGATCGTGGAGGCGCGTACCGGTGCAGGGCGCGAGGAGCAAGCCAAACTCGGCGCGAGCCTTACGAGTCGCCGCGTCCGTTGGAAATCGAATGCACGGGGATCTTGATGGTGCCACTTTCGAGGCTGCGTTCATAGGTGAACGGTAATTCTGGGGCCATGGGGCCCTCGGTGCGGGGCCCGGACCAAGCGGTCAACATCGCCCGCAAGGGATGCGCGAAGGCGTCGCTGACGGCAGTCGGTTCGTAGCCGCAGTGGGCCATGCAGTTCGCGCACTTGGGATTCCGGCCCGTGCCATAGCGCTCCCAGTCCGTTTCCTCCATCAACGCCTTGAAGCTGGGCGCATAGCCTTCGTCCACCAGCAGATAGCAAGGCCGTTGCCAGCCGAAGACGTTGCGCGTTGGATTGCCCCATGGCGTGCAGCGGTAGGCCCGATTGCCGGCGAGAAAGTCTAGGAACAGGCTGGAATGATTGAACACCCAGCGGCGGCGTTTATCCTGCTTGAAGATATCGCGGAACAACTGCTTGCTGGCTGCGCGCTTGAGAAACACGTGCTGCTGCGGCGCGCGCTCGTAACTGAACCCGGGCGATACCGTGATGCCCTCTATGCGCAGCTCGGTGACGAAGTCGAAGAACTCGGCCACCTCGGCGGCGGACTCGCCTTGAAATAGGGTACAGTTGATCGTCACGCGGAATCCCTTTTCCAGCCCGAGCCGGATTGCACGCGTGGCCTTGTCGAATACGCCCGCGCGACACACCGAGGTGTCATGCCGCTCGCGATTGCCGTCGAGATGAATGGAAAAGGTGAGATAGGGCGAGGGACGATAGTCGCCGATGCGCTTCTCCAGCAGCAGCGCGTTGGTGCAGAGATAGACAAACTTCTTCCGCCGGATGATTCCCTCGACAATTCGCGGCATATCCTCATGAACTAGGGGCTCGCCGCCGGCGATCGACACCATCGGCGCGCCGCACTCATCGACTGCGGCCAAGCATTCGTCGACGCTCAGACGCCGGTCGAGGATCTCTTTCGGATAGTCGATCTTACCGCAACCGGCGCAGGCGAGATTGCAGCGGAATAAGGGCTCCAGCATCAACACCAGCGGGTAACGCCGCATCCCCTTCATTCGCTGCCCCAGAAGATAACGCGCGACCCGGTATTGTTGACGTAGGGGAACACTCATAACGGCTTCTACGGTTGTTGGACGGAATGGACTGCAAGATGCACCATCTCGGTGGCCGTCTTGGACCCTCTGGCTCACATTGAGCCGGCGTGCGCCCTCGGTGGTTGCCGGTCGCGCCGCGCTGATCAAAGATGTTATCCGTTCTGTCAGGCACATGTAACATAGAAGTTTCATCGAAGCAAACTTGTTGCTAGGATACACACCGGCCTCGAGCAATAGACTAAGACATTGAAACCTTTGACGTAACGCTCGCATGACTTGTAAGACACACGCCCAATCACGCATTCTTGCCCCAAGTGGCCGTGACTAGGGCCGGGCGCGCGCGCGATTTCAGCTCCGCCTCCGCTGGCATTCGGAGCGAATCGTGCCAACCAGCCATACCGCCCACCCGGCGCGCATTGCAGGAAAGGCTGCTGCTTGGGGTATCGCGAACCTTTGCCCTGACCATCCCGCAGTTGCCCGCGCCCCTTCGGGATGTGATCTCGAACCACTACTTGCTA
>JAPSGG010000321.1 GCA_031177845.1 Chromatiales bacterium | reverse complement strand
GCAGGCGACCTGAGTTTCGCGACTGCAAACCGGTCTTCGCCGCGCGCTTCCAGCTTGGCAGTGGTCATGGTGATATCGGTTTAGGCGCCAACTTCTCGGTGTCGCCGCTTTCGAGCCGCTCGATCAGCGCGTCCAGCCCATGCTGGTAGATCTCGTTGCCGAAGCTGCTGCGGAAGTTTTTCACCAGGCTGAGCCCATCGATGGTCAGATCGTAAGCCTTCCACTGGCTGTCGGTGAGCCTAAAGCTGTAGTCAACGCTGACCGGCGGTTGACCTTGGCCCGTGCGGATCTCGGAGTACACCGTGCGGTAATCTTCACGCGGTTCACCGCGCTCCGGGAGCACGGTCACGCGGGTGTCGGCATAGTCGGAGAGCGATCGGGTGTAGGTGCGAACCAGCATACTCTTGAACGCCTTCATAAAGCGTTCACGTTGCTCTGGAGTGGCGCTGCGCCAGTGCGTGCCCAACACCAGCTGAGAGACCACCTCGAAGTCGATGATGGGCATGAGGATCTCATCGATTAGTCGATAGCGCTCCTCCAGATTATTCTCCAGCTCCTCCCCCCTGGTGTTGATGATCTCGAGTATTTTGTCCGAGGTGTCCTGAACGATCTCGCGCGGCTCCCGCACGGGCGCCGACAGCACTGCGCTCAGAATGACCCCAACCACCAACAGGATGGCGAGGAATACCGTCGTTTTCGATCTCATTGCAAGCATTGGCTTTATAAACCTTCCGCCGTATCCGTCGCGACGGATTGTTTCATTCCGTTGTCATTCGGACAAGTAGATCGCCGATGATTTCCTCCAGCACTAATGCGGACTGCGTAAATTCGATGATGTCGCCGTTTTGCAATACCTCCGGCATCGCGCCGGGCTCCAGCGCTAGATATTGTTCTCCTAGCAGGCCTGCGGTGTAGATGCTGGCGCTGGTATCCGTTGAAAAATAGTCGTGCTGGGGGGCGATATCCATCGTCACCTCGGCCATATAGCGCTTCGGATCGTAGCGAATGCGCGAGACGCGGCCGACCGTGACGCCTGATACGGTAACGGGCGCACGCACCTTAAGCCCCCCGATATTCTGGAAATAGGCGGTTACCTGATATCCATCGCTGGTATCCAGGCGGCTGAGATTGCTGACCTGCATGGCCAGCGTGAACAGTGCCACGAAACCCGCCGCCACGAACAGGCCCACTAGGATCTCTATCGCTCGCGTAGTCATCGTCAACCTTTATATTGAAGCCCGGCGTTTTGCTATTGCGGACTGCCGAACATCAGCGCCGTCAGGATAAAATCCAGTCCCAATACCGCCAGCGCCGTGTGTACCACGGTGCGGGTCGTGGCGCGACTGACACCCTCGGAGGTCGGCGTAGCATCATAACCCTCGAAGACTGCGATCCAAACCGCGACAAAACCGAACACCACGCTCTTGATCACGCCGTTATAAATATCCGCTTGCAAGTCGACCGCGGCCTGCATCTGCGACCAGTACGCGCCGGGATCTACGCCCAGTAGGCCCACGCCCACGAACATACCCCCGTACACGCCCACCGCGCTGAAGATGGCGGCCAGCAGCGGCATCGAGATGACCCCGGCCAGGAAACGAGGCGCCACTACGCGCCGGACTGGGTCCACCGCCATCATCTCCATGCCGGACAACTGCTCGGTCGTCTTCATGAGCCCGATCTCGGCGGCAAGCGCGGAACCAGCTCGTCCAGCGAAGAGTAAGGCGGTGACTACCGGCCCCAGCTCGCGCACCAGCGACAGGGCCACGACCACGCCCAGCGAATCCTCGGCGCCGAACTTGGACAGGGTCACATAACCTTGTAGGCCCAGCACCATCCCGACGAAGAGGCCCGACACGAAAACGATCAAAAAGGTAAGCACCCCGACCGAATACAGCTCGCGCACCACCAAGCGAGGGCGCACAAGCAAACTGCCCAGGCTGAACAACACGCGCAGCAGGAACAGATTGCCCCGCCCGAGGCGTTCAAATATGCCCAACCCCCAGCGGCCTAGGCTTCGAATTGCCTCAATCACACTAGGCCCCCTGCCAGTAGATCATCCCTATAGTCCGGCGCGGCGTAGTGAAAAGGCACCGGCCCATCCGGCTCACCTTTCATGAACTGCTGGACCCAAGCGGAAGAACTATCACGCATGGCGGCCGGCGCACCCGATTCGATCACGCGGCCTTCTGCGATGACGTAGACACAGTCCGCAATGGACATGGTCTCCTCCACGTCGTGCGAAACCACCAGGCTGGTCAGTCCGAGGGTCTGGTTGAGTTGCTTGATGAGCGTCACGATCGTGCCCTTGGTGATCGGATCGAGCCCGGTGAAAGGTTCGTCGTACATGATCATCATCGGATCCAACGCGATCGCGCGCGCTAGCGCGACTCGACGAGCCATGCCGCCGGACAATTCGCTGGGCATCAGTCTGCGCGCACCTCTTAAGCCCACTGCCTCGAGTTTGATCAGCACCAGATCGCGGATCAGCTCCTCGGGCAGGCGCGTGTGTTCCCGCAGCGGATAGGCCACGTTTTCGAACACGTTCAGATCGGTGAGCAGCGCCCCATTCTGAAACAGCATGCCCATCCGCTTGCGCAGCTCGTAGAGATCGCGCCGACGGAGCCTATGCACATTCTGGCCATCGACATGGATGGTGCCCTTGCGCGGTCTCAGCTGACCCCCGATCAGTTTGAGCAGCGTGGTTTTGCCCGTGCCGCTCGGCCCCATGAAGGCGGTGATTCGGCCCCGGGGGACGTCGAGGCTCAAACCGTTGAAGATGTTCCGCGCGCCGTGCGCGAAGTGCAGGTCGCGGATCTCCACCAGCAGGTGATCGTGGGCGGCTTCGGTGTCGATGATCAGATCCAGGTCCGTTCAAAGGTGCGGATGATATACGCTCTTGGCTGCGCGCGCGAAGACCCGTTTTCAGGAACATAGAATATTGAATAGGCGATAGGCAGAGCGGATAGAGTCACCGGGCCATCCGGTTAAACCCTGTTCCCCTATGCCCCCTCTGGCTCTCGCTTTGCTCCTTTGCGGGCTTTGCGCTAATGTCACTTTGCCTATGACGATCGATTCAGCAGAGATTCGCGCGCTGGCGCTGGCGGTGCTCGAAAC
>JAPSGG010000320.1 GCA_031177845.1 Chromatiales bacterium | reverse complement strand
CATCCACCGCGCCTAAGTCTCGCGGCGTTGATCGTGGCGGCGATCGTCTTGGGCGCGTGCACACACATTGCGCCTGAGCCAACAGAGTCGCGCCTTCCGGCGCCGGAGGCCCCGCCCACCCCTACCCGTGTAGCGCCGCCACCTAAAACCGCAGTGGACCGACTATCGGTTCCGGAAGAGGACCTGCACATCGTTGTGTCCAAGGCCGAGCGTCTGCTGACGGTCTACCAAGACCGTGAGGCGATTCGTCGTTATCGTGTCGGTCTGGGCTTTCGGCCGCAAGGACACAAGCGCTGGGAAGGTGATGGGCGTACACCGGAGGGGAGCTATTCGATAGCGCTAAAAAATCCCCACAGCCGCTATTTCCTGTCGCTGGGGTTGAATTATCCAACGATGATCGACGCCTGGCGCGGCTATGTAGAAGGCCGGATCATCTGGGAGGAGTACCTGGAGATCAAACGTGCGTTTGATGAGGGTGAGGTGCCGCCGTGGGACACGCCCTTGGGCGGTGAGATCTTCATCCACGGGCACGGCGCCGCACGCGACTGGACAAAGGGGTGTATTGCGCTCGATGATGACGATATGCGGGAGCTCTACAGTCTGGTCGGTGTCGGCACGCCCGTGACGATCGTGCCCTGATAGCCTGTAAGAAGTTGTCTACTCTCCCGCTCGCCGCGAGGGAATTGAAGGCACACCGGTCGCGCCCTGAACTTTCTTTTTGCACTCGTTGTCTTCCCTAACAAATGCCCCGTCGTCTTGCGGCGTTGTGCGGTGACGCGTGCGACTCGCCCTCGCGGGATCAGAAGCAGATTTATTAAGAGCTTTCATAACCTTATACTTGCGGCGGCACGCCCGACCTTCGCTACGCGGTACTTGGAATGTACGAGTCCTTCTATAACCTCAACGACGACCCCTTCCGCTTAAGCCCGGATCCGCATTACTGCCTCAAGCATAGAAGCTACGAAAAGGCAGAGGGCTATCTACGTTACGGAGTGCAACGTGCCGAGGGCATCGTGATGATCACCGGCGCGCCCGGCACGGGCAAGAGCACGCTGATCAGCGACCTGATGGCAGGATTTCCGCCGTCCAAGGCGGTCATTGGAACGCTCGTTGTGACTCGTCTGGAGACGGACGATCTATTCCGTGCGGTGGCCTATGCCTTCAATCTCGCGGTCGAGGGCATGGATCGGGCCAGCGTGCTGCGTTGCCTAGAGCTGTTTTTGGCGGAGCAGGCGCAGAGAGGCAAGCGCGCGCTGCTGGTGGTCGATGAGGCGCAGAATCTCGCCAATGATCAACTCGAAGACTTGCGCCTGCTGACCAATCTACAAGTCGGCAAGCGGCCACTGTTGCAGGTATTCTTGCTGGGGCAGGAAGAACTGCGCGAAAAGGTGCAGGACTCGTCGTTGAAGCAATTGCATCAACGCATCATCGCCGCCTGTCACCTTCAGCCCCTGGAGAGCGACGAGACGCGGGCATACATCGAATATCGTCTAGGCCAGGCCGGTTGGAAGGGTAATCCAGGCATCATGGATGAGGCCTTCCTCTTGCTTCACGAATACAGCGGCGGCATCCCACGTTGCATCAATCAGTTGTGCAGCCGATTGCTACTATACGGAAGCGTCGATCGTAAGCACGTGCTCGATGTGCAGGATGTGCAGACCGTATTCGATGATTTTCTGGACGAATCCCTGTTCCCGGCCCGCGAGTGGCCGGGCTCTGAGGCGGTGAAGGATGCCTATGCACACGCCCGATCGAGGGCGGCTTACAGACCCAGGGTGGTTACGACCTCCGATCGGCCGGCGAGAACGCCTGCGGCAGAGAAGGACGACACCCGATCGCTCGCGCTCCGCGCCAATATGGAAGATAGTGCACGTGGCGGCGATGCCAGTCCGCGGGTCGGGCAGGGCAAGCGATCACACGAGTCGTCGACCGGACGCTCAGAAGCCGCCAAACCGCGTTTGAAATCCATCTCGGTCGGCTCGGTGAATGAAGCTTTGAAGGCACTCGCAGACGATGACGATGTTCCCTCGGTGACTGCGACTCGTCCACAGCAGGACGAGGATGTGCCGAGGAGTGCCTCGCGGTCCGAGCCAACCGAGGCCGCAGACCCCGCCGCGGGGCGCACCCCGAAAGGACCCTCGCTCTACGCCGACCCGTGGGGCGAACGGCGGGGCCCAGGCCCGTCGTCGATGCGGGCGCGGACGTATGAGGATGACGACAATTGGCATGACCATGGCGACGACCGCAGCGGTAAGGGGCGCTTGTGGCTCACCGCGCTAGCGGTCATCGCGCTGCTTCTGACCAGCGCTTACGTCGCCAGTCCTTTGATCGAGGATCAACTGGGCGTGGATATCGCGGCCATAGTGGATGAACAGGTGGCCGCGGTGGCAGACGCGCTATCGTCAACGCCGCCGCCAACCGATCCCGCGACGCAACAATCAGAATCTGATCGCGTGGCGCCTGCGGCCGAAGGCGCGATGGCCGAAGAACCGACGCTCAAAGAGCCGCCCTTGGAATAAGCCGGCGAGTGATTTACCGCTCGTAATCGGCGGCCTGCAATGTGGCGGGTGTTCGCGCCGGACTGTCGATCAGATCATGGAGGATGTGGGCGGCCTCCCGCAACAGCACCTGATTCGGATCGAACACCTCGTCTTCCTCGGCGATTTCCTCACCTTCAGCGCGAAGCGGAAGATCGCTCGCTTTGCGGAAACGGTTTTCACGCCTCAGGCTCGCTTGCTCCATGGCCTCCACTTCTTTGCGCCGCTGGTCCTCGAGCAGGCTGACCGTTTCCTGCTCTTGCGCCTGGCGGCTTGCCTCTATCTCCGCCATCAGGTAATCGAACGCCGGAGAGCTCCGGATGCGCTGCGCGTGTTGCTCGCGCGCCTGTTCGATGGCATCTAATCGGACCTTGCGCGGCGCGAAATCCGCGGCGTGGATTTGGTCCCAAGGCAGGGCGTTATCCAGCGCGCGCTCGCCATGTTCCTCGGCTTGCAAAGCGGTGGGGAAAATAATATCTGGTACAACGCCGTGGTGCTGGGTGCTGGAGCCACTCACCCGGTAGAACTGCGCGATCGTGGTCGTGAGTTGGCCGAGACCGCTCTCCTTCTCTCCAATAAGCTGACTGAGATCA
>JAPSGG010000319.1 GCA_031177845.1 Chromatiales bacterium | reverse complement strand
GGTGGCGGTGCGAAGGCACGCGCTTTGTGCTCCCGAGCGGGCTGGGAGGCGGAGGGCCGCCACGCGCGCAACCAAAATGGGCCGCGTGTAAGAATTACAAGTTCAATTACAAGCTCCACGCGGGCTATTACGAGGCGGCGTAGCGCAGCCTCTGCGGTCTCGGCGGTGAGTCCACTAACATGCTGCGCTGCCATATTGGCACTGCGTTTGCCCAAGTAGCGTCTCATCGTCCAGTCGCATGCAGCCTTATGAACAGACCAGACACGTCCTTCCACGCAGGCAAGACACCTTGCGTTTCGGTCGTCAGCTGTACGCGCAACTGCGCAGAGCAACTGTCGGGTTGTCTCAATGCGCGGCGCCGGCAAGACTGCCCGGGATCCGAAGTCCTTGTCATGGGACAATGCCCCGGCCGATCAATCGACATGGGTCTCCTGCGCAGCCACTATCCGGAATGTCGATACACCCTCGAGCCGGTAAAGGGCGTGCGTCCATCCGCCGGCGGATTGGGGGCCCTTCCGGCTTATGTCTGACCTCAGCGTGGGCGGCGGACCACAGTGGCGCGGCGACGAGGCCACGCCATTAGCCGTGTATTTAGGAAGCGACAGCTTTGCCGCGCGGATTGGGCGCCCCAGGCCGCTCATGCTGTGGCGCGGAGCATGAAGCTATCCCGGTCTGCCATGCGCGGACTCGCAGGTCGCAAAGAAGAACTCCGGAGACCTTAATTGAGCTTGCGGATTTGGTGGACGAATGATCGTCGTCTCCGCACAGGCAGAGCAACCCAGCATCTTTCCCGATAGACACTAGCTTCCCGCGCCCGCGGGAATGACGGATCAGGCCGAGCGTGCCCCAGCTGTTGGCGCGAGCCTCAAAGGGCCAGGACTGAGAACCCGCGACTGCTGGATTCTCTCCGATCTCCAATCCTGAATGCCGTTGCGCTGATGACCTTCTGCGGTCGGCACCCAAAGCCGCTCAGCGCGCTCTCCAGTTTATCCACGCGCCGGCGATCCCAAGCAGCAAAAACCAGAGCAGCACCCAGGCGGGCATGCCCAAACCTAAAAACATCCAATCGATATGCGCGCATTCGCCCGATCCGGTAAACACCATACGCAAGGTGTCGGCTAGTGGAAACACGTCCAGCATGTAGGCCAACCCCGGACCGCACTCGGGGACTTGATCGGATGGCAAGTGCTGCAGCCATACATGCCGGCCCGCGATTGCGGTCCCGGCCAACGCCACGGCGCCGATCAGTACTGCATAAACGCGCGCGCCCCACCCGGCGGGATGATGCCCCGCCGCCAGCAGAAAGACCGCAGCGAGCGCGATCATGGCGATTCGCTGAAAAATGCACAGCGGACAGGGATCCAGACCCAGGGAGAACTGCGCGTAATACGCATACGCGAGCAGCCCGGCGCAGATAGCGAACGCTGAGAGATTCGTAATTCGGCGCACCCCTGAATCCATGACGCCATCATACGGTGGCGGCGCATCAGATCAAGCTATTCCGCCAGCATGGGTGCTTGCGACCATTCCCGGCATGGGCTATGGGCACGAACGTTGCTTTATCTGAAACATGCAGGTATTCAGTCGTTTCCCATCTTGACTTGAGATATCTTGCACACCGATAAAACGTGCGGGCAACTATCTGAAGACAGCTACTTTATCAATTGAAGCGATTAGGAACCCAGGAGACCATGCAATGAAAGTCATAGCCAGATCTGTACTCACCTGCGTACTGACAGTGGGCGTTATGAACACGGCGGCCGCTTATGTAGGACCGGGGGCCGGCTTGAGCCTCTTGGGCGCACTTTGGGGATTGCTGGCGGCGGTGTTCGCAGCTCTGGCTTTTGTGTTGTTGTGGCCATTGCGCCGCATTATCAAGGCGCGTCGCGAAAAAGGAACACCTACGCAGGCTCGTGCCGATGAGCCCGCCGAGCCTTCGCCGCTGCCGCCCGCGCCCACCCCAGATTCTTCGCACTTAGCCCCGGGAGTCGCCGACCTAGCTGCTCGCTCCAAGCACCCTGCACAACAAGCCTGAAAGCGGCCCAGATAAGGACTGGGGCGGCTGACGATGGGCGTTCTCGACGTCCCGGCGCCTCTGTTCTCTTGGCTGGACGCCCTTATGGGTCAATTCGCGCCGCCCACAGTGCGCTTGATCCTGTGGGGCATCATCGGCGCCGCTGTCTCAATGGGCCTGTACTGGCTGCTCTCACCACAGCAGAAGATCGCGCATACCAAGGCCAGCGCTCTCGAAGCTCGGCGGGTACTCGACGCTTACGAAGGCGATTTCTCAGGCGTATGGCCGCATATGCGGGAGATGCTGCGGCTTTCACTCAAACACGTCGGCATCGTCTTTTGGCCGGCGGTGGTGGCGTCGCTACCCGTTTTGTGCCTGCTGGTATGGCTGAGCACCACCTATGGGTATCATTTCCCGGCATCCGGTTCGGAGGTTGAGATCCGCACCTTTCCGCAAGGGCTTCAAGCGCGCTGGATCGCGGGCGCAGAGGGTGCCGAAGAATCGGCGATACCGTCGGAGACCCCTCGCATCGAACTACGCAATGACCAGGATGAGGTTGTAAGGATGATCCCGCTGCCGGAGCCGGTGCCGGCCGTGCACAAGTACCAATGGTGGAATGCTCTGCTCGGCAATCCGGTCGGCTACCTGCCTGCAGAGGCGCGCATCGACCGCATCGAAATCGATCTGCCTTCGCAAGAGTTTCTTCCCTTCGGCCCATCTTGGATGCGATCGTGGGAGTTTCTGTTCCTTACGGTCCTAATCGTGGCCTCGGTGGTGATAAAAATCGCGTTTAGGATCAAATGAGGCAACGTGGAGGTAACGTTCATATGTGCGCGGACAGGCTTGACGACGGTTTCCATGTATCCAAGTGGGTTGACGTTGTGGGCGGGTTCATCAGCCGCAATCAGGGCCTTTGGATCAGGATCGGCAACTGGGAGACGCGCTTGTTGGCCGACGAAATCGCCGACATCCGCATCGAGCAGCCGATCTACGTAAGCGGCCTGGCGCGATCAGGCAGCACGGTTCTGCTCGAGATCCTGTCGCAATTCGAGGATACCGCCACGCATCGCTACAAGGACTATCCGCTCGTCTTCACGCCGTACCTCTGGAATCGTTTTCTCGACCGCGTGC
>JAPSGG010000318.1 GCA_031177845.1 Chromatiales bacterium | reverse complement strand
CTAACCTTCCGAAGGTGCCGGGCATCGCGGGCAGCTGCCAGCCTCGGCGGGTGTTATATAGGCCATGCGCATCGCGCCTGAATCCAATGCCCAGAGGAGAGCAGGTCATGCACTGCCCCGATTCCGTCGACGAACTCAAGATGGTAGACCGGCAAGCCATCGAGATCGATTATTAGATCAGGAAGTGCAACGATCTAGATAGCCGCGCAAAGCTAAAATACATGCGGGCAAGCGAGATTACCTACTCCTGTACGCTCAGCGGTTGAACAGTTGCCAGAGCCATGATTTGCGCGTTCTGCGCCTGTAGTAATCGTCATGGTGATGCGCGGCAATCCAGATCACGTTGCTGGCATCGTCCAGTACGCAGGTGCGATTCCGCCCTTCGTGCTTTGCCTGGTACAGGGCCTTATCGGCGGCTGCCACCAAGGCCGCCTCTGGATGATCGTCATCGCTCCAAAGCTCCGCCGCGCCGGCGCTTAGGGTAATCGGGATTTCAAGCGGCTGCTCGTCGTCTCGTGCCCACCGGAAAGGTTGCGCTGCAATCTGCTGCCGGAAGCGTTCCGCCGCGGTAAAGGCCTCCTCACGGGTTATCTCCGGCAGAATGATCGCGAACTCCTCACCACCGAAGCGCGCGGGCATATCGACCGGTCGCGCGTTGGCGCGCAGTAGCGAGGCAACCCACCGTAGCACTTCATCGCCTACTTGATGGCCATACGTATCGTTGATCGCCTTGAAGTGATCGATATCGAGCAGGACCAGTGACAGCGGGCGGCGATAGCGCTGGCAACGAACGACTTCTTCCGCAAGACGGTGGTTCATTTCGCGCCGGTTATAAAGGCCTGTCAGTTCGTCGTGGGTCGCAAGCCCGCGCAGCGCCGTCTCCAGACGCGCACGGGCGGCGATGTCCCGCCTAACGAGGTTGTAAATCAGGAAGAGCAGGGCGAAAAGGAGTAAGACCGCGGCTACAAATGCAACCGCCGTGCGCTGGATGCCTACCTCTGATTCGGCGATGCGGCGCTGGAGTGGCTCATTTTCCTGGTTCTCAATCTCCGCAAAGAGCCGTCGTAAATCGTCCATGTGCTGTTTCCCCTGCTTCATCAGCACCTGTGGCTGCGCAGTCGCAGGACTGGGACTGGCCCTTGCGTCTATCATTTGGTTCAAGTCCGCGAATCCTATGGAGATTAGGGATTCAGCGGCAGTAAGCCTCCCTTGTTGATCAACGTTATCTGCCAACAACCGTTTAAGACGGGTGAGATGTTGCTCGATACCCGCGACGGCGTTCATATAGGGCTCGAGGTAACTCTCTTCACCCGTAATGACGTACTCACGCCCGCTCGTATGGGCGTCCCTCAGCATCGAAAGCGTGTCCTTGAGTTCGGTCAGCACCTCATGCGCGTGTGCAACTCGCGTCGCGGTCTCGAACAATTCAACCATGCTGCGGTACGCGAGCGCGGAGACGCCAATGAGTATCAGCAATATCGAAATGATCCCGACCACCAGCCTTTTTTCTATAGATTTCATGATGGCGCGACTAACGATTGGGGGCGATTCTGCATTGGGCCTCGATTGACCAAATCACCAGCTATTGAGCGGCTATCACAAGCAGTTGCGAGCAGCTGCCGTTTCTGGATTGGCGTCAGACACGGCATTGGATAGCCAATGAAGGCAATTTGGCCGTTTGCCTGCGGCCAAGCAAGGAGCTCTATCACGGATTTGGCCGACCCGCTGACGAGCGCGCTGGTCCGGGCGACAGGCTGTTTGCGTTTACTACAACTCTAATTCATAAATATTCCTCTCCCCCGTTTTCGGGGGAGAGGAAGAGGGTGAAGGGGCACAAGCGCTTGAGAGGCCGCCCTTCTCCCTCACCCCCGCCCTCTCCCAAAGGGAGAGGGGTTTATGAAAAGACTTGTAGTTACCCGGCCACCGGTCGCGCCACGCGCACGAACTTCGCACGGTTGCATGTAATTCTTGTAAGTGCTTAGATTTTCCCACATTCATCCGCACGATCACAGGAGATCAAGCCGATGAAAGTCGCCTATATATTCACCACCCAAGGCCACACCGTTTCCTACAAACTGGGCAAGATGATCCTCCCCCAACTGGAAGAAGACGCGCATGGTGTCGAGGTTGTCGGCATGTTCTTCTTCGAAGACAACAACTACGTGCTGGTGAAAGGCGATCCACTGGGCGAGCGCCTGGCTAGAGTGGCTAAGCGCACGGGCATGCTGCTGATGGGTTGCGATCAGTGCTGTTACGAGCGCGAGATCGACGGTAAGCTGGTAGAAGGCGCGGTGATTGGCTGTTTTCCGAAACTCTATGATGCGCTATCCGGCAATCCGCCGGACCAGGTGATCAGTCTGTGAATTGATCCTCGAAAAGGATTCACGAACGACGCAGAGCGCGCAGAAAACACGAACACGGCGCTTTGACTGAATATCCCTTGCATCCTTGGCGTCCTTGCAGTTAAAGCAAACTGATCATGCTTCAGCGCGCTCGCAAACGGTTCGGTCAACATTTCCTGCACGATGCGGGCGTCATCCGGCGCATCGTTAAGGCAATCTCGCCGCGGCCGGGCGAAATCATGGTCGAGATCGGGCCGGGACTGGGCGCCATCACGCGGCCATTGCTAGAGCGCCTTGGCCGGCTACACGTGGTCGAATTGGATCGCGATGTGATCCCGGAGTTAATCCGACTCTGCGCCCGCGCGGGCGAACTGACGATCCACCAGGCGGACGCATTGGCCTTCGATTTTGCAAGCTTGGCCCCCGATGATGGCAAAGTTCGGATCGCCGGCAATCTACCCTATAACATCTCGACGCCTCTGTTCTTCCATCTCATGGAGTCGGCGCAGATGATCGAGGACATGCACTTCCTGCTTCAGAAAGAAGTCGTCGACCGCATCACGGCGGAGCCCGGTGGGCGCGCTTACGGTCGGCTATCGGTGATGGCGCAGTACCGTTGCCGGTGCGAGCGGCTGTTTTCCGTTGCCAGCGGCGCGTTCTCACCGCCGCCTAAGGTCGAATCTGCTTGCCTGCGCCTTACGCCTTACCCTCGGTCGGCGATCGAGGTTGACGACGAGGAGCATTTCGCGCTCGTCGTGAGACACGCCTTTTCTCAACGGCGCAAGACGCTCAAGAATAATCTTAAGCCTCTGCT
>JAPSGG010000317.1 GCA_031177845.1 Chromatiales bacterium | reverse complement strand
ACAGTCTCCACGGCCTTGACTGATAAACAGCAGCTTTCCACAACACATTGCGACAGCGGAAACAGCAACTTACCTACCTAGCGTTGTCGCGTCGAGCTGCGGCTTTTTAGTGTCCCGCGAGTACAGACCGTCGTTTGAATGGATGAAACCCACTCGAGTTCGGCGGAGTATATGACTCTCAGTGGCTTCTGCTACTACCTCGATCATTTGGCTGAAGCAAGGCGTCGGCCTTTTGACGCTTGCAGGAGAAATTTAACAATCGGAGGGCACCCCGCCTAATTCCGGCGCTTCCTCCGCCATCTTCTTCAAGGACTCGATCTCGGACTCTGTCAACGATCCGCATGTGAGGATCGCTTGCCCTTAACTTTCGATGATGGCTTTGAGCTTGCCGGTGGTGTGCTCGGCGAAGAACGGGTGGAGTCGCCGCAGGTGTCCGAATTTGGTTTTGGGGGCATAGATCGACTGCGCTCCGTTGGCGATTGTATTGCAATCTCTTTAACGAGGCGCGGCTGTCCACAAAACCGCTGGTCTGGCCACTCGCGCAAAAGGTTGAGGGCGTCGCTTCAAATTAGGGCGAATTAGCCGAAGCCGCATCGAATCCTGAACAACGCCCTCAAAGAACCCGGCGCCATAGACCAGGGTCGCACTTCCGAAGAAGCGTTGGGCCTTCTAGTTATAGATCAATGGGAGGCGTATGCGACGCCTCGATGTCCAGCTTGGGAAGGTTGGGATTCCCCCCAACGACTGAGACGCTTCGCCGGCGCTGTTTAGTGCATAAGGATGAAGGGAAGGCGTCCCCAGTGCACAAGAGGGAATCTACAATCCTCAAGGCTACGCATGCCAACCCTCCGGTAGCCGTGCTGCCGTGGGAGCACGGCTTGCACAGAAGACGCTTGCCATCGTCCGTCAGAATCTCCTGTGGGCGCTCACCTACAATGCGGTGTGCGTGCCGCTCGCAGCTATGGACTATATCACGCCCTGGCTCATCGGATTCGGCATGGCCGGGAGTTCGCTTTTGTTGATAGTAATGCCCTGCGTCTGACACGATGGAAAGACAAGATTGTGCGCGTAGCACCCGGTCCGTCGTTAACGCCGGCGGCCGCTATCCGAAGCTAATGGAAATCCTGTATCTGCTTATTCCGCTTTCCTTAGCGCTGTTGTTCTTGATGGATGCGGTATTCTGGCATGCGCTTATTTCCGGCCAGTTCAAGGACCTGGAAGGGCCGGCCCATCGCATCCTGATGGGCGACGAAGGACCTGCGGCGTCCGAGCCCGAAGAGCGGCCCGCTTCGAGCCGCGACGGCGAGCGGCCATCCTGATGTAGATGTAAGGCCCAGTCGCACGATGTGCTGCTGCACTGATCTGAGTCGACTTAACGCATATCTATTCGAAGGAGATGCTCTTCGCGTCGCATGAGAGCGTAGTCACGCCACTAGGCTCGCTTGGTCCACCGTGGCAACCACATCTGCGTCAGCGAGGTGAAGATCATCACGGTAGAGGCCAGGCTGTAGCAGATGCCGCCAATCATGGTCAACCAGGCGAAGCCGGGCACGAACTTGGTCATCCACCAGGAAAAGATATCGGCGAGCAGGAATACGAAAGGTGTTGCAATCAGGAGCACCTTCCAGCCCTCGGCGAATTCCGCGTACGCGAAGATCCAGCCGACAAACATAAAGATGAAGGCAATCCCAAAGAGGTGTATATGCGACACGCGCGTCAGCGTGTTGATGCTGGCGCCTTGATCCACTTCGGCGACTTTCTGGAGATTCTCTAGTTTCGTGAAATCCCGCAGCGCCGAATCGCTGTTGTGGCAGGAAATGCAATACTGATCGACGATGGGCTTGATCTGAGACACCCACTGCTGAGCCGGTGCGCCATCGCGCGCCCACTCGATGAGTTCAAAGCGGGCCTCGTCGGGCGCCATGGCTTTCATCTGGCCATTGAGCATGAACTCCAGCCGAGATCCTGAGCGGTTGCCGTAGTAGCTGTAGACGATATCGGTGACGGACAGTCCGACCTTACCATCGGCCATGCCGTGGGTGAGCATGATCTGTAAGCCTGCCATCAGCAAGCCCACCCCGATCACCATCAGAAATCCAGTAAACAGTACCTTGAACTCCACGGGCAATCGGGCAAGTGTCGTGTCAGGGGTCATCTCGATTACTCCTTCGTTATATGTCAATCCGCAGGATTGCCGTCGTAGGGGAGGTTAATATCGATAAGCCGGCCAGCACGGTTCAGCAACGGGCGTTGCGCACGGGCGGGCTGCGCCGAGGCCGCGGACTTAAGTCTAGTTGTTCTTTGCGCCTTGATCGATCCAGGTCGCAATCAACTCAACGTCCCTGCCGGGCAATGGGTCGCGGTGATACGGCATGCGAATGGAGGGGTCGGCCTCGCCGGCAATCAGGCGATAAAGCGTGCTCGAGGCATGCGACCCAGGCACGATCACGGGACCGTACTTGGTGCCTCGCATCACGTGCTCGTAGCTGTCGACCAGAAACCCGCTCTTCGCAAAACCCTGCCCTTCTTTCGAGTGACATTCGGCGCACTGGCTCTCGAGGATGGGTTGTATGTCCGATCGATAGGAGACTTCCTGATCAGAGCAGCCGAGCAGTCCCATGCCAAACAACAAGAATACAGCACTCACAGAAGAGCACAGGACCGTGAAGCGTCTAGTTGCATTGTCGCGCATTGTCCGAATGCCTGGCACGTCGCTTTATAAAGCGCTCAATGTGAGCCCAGTTCCTGAGGCGGTCGTAAGGTACGCCGCATGCAAAGCGGATTCTACACCGTAGCGCCGTGTGGATGGAGCCTGCGCCTCTACGGGACTTGCGGTCCACAGACCCATTGTGACGAGCCCGCCCACAACGAAAATCGCCTTCTTCATGCCACGTCCTCCTTTCTTAAAGCGCATGGGTTGAACCTGCTCCATTTTAGATGGAGCCTTCAAAACAGTGACCTCGTGCTGAAGGCGCTTCACGCCATGATTCAGACGCTGGCGTATTGCCGGTCGGCTCATTGCGATCTATTGCACTGGCACCATCACGTGCGCGTACGGCGTGTCCTTGAACATCACGTATGGCCCCTCCGAAGCGCTGATTGACCGCAATGTGCATAGATGAGCAACCTGAACGCTGCCTCTGTGGGACTTGGATCATGCAGACAGC
>JAPSGG010000316.1 GCA_031177845.1 Chromatiales bacterium | reverse complement strand
GCCCCATTCATTCTTTGTCGAGGAGGCTTGCGGCGGGCAAGAGTGCAAAGCCATCGGCTGGTATAACGACGCGGGCGTGGTCTACCTCGACGCGCGCCTGCGAGATAAGGATGACGGGTTCGTGCGCAGCCTGATGGTGCATGAATTCGTGCACTACCTCCAGCACCTCAGCGGTAAGTTCGACTCGCACTCCTGCTCAGATCAGATCCAGCGCGAACGTGAGGCCTATGCCATTCAGCGCATTTACGTCGCGCAGGCCCATGGCGAGGCCCAGTTCCAGCTGATGCGGCCGCCCCTGTGTAACTTTTAGCCCCCTGTGTGATCCTCAGTAAGCTGCCAGGCCGCTCAGCTATGTTGGATGTCCAGCATCTGGAAGACGAACAGCTGTTGCGTTACAGCCGCCAAATCATGTTGCCCGAGATCGAGATTGAGGGGCAGATGCGGCTGTTGAACTCCCGAGTGCTGATCGTGGGCCTTGGCGCGCTCGGCTCTCCAGCTTCGATGTATCTCGCCGCCAGCGGGATTGGCGAACTGGTGCTCATGGACCATGATCGGGTGGAGCTATCCAACCTCCAGCGCCAGATCGTGCATTCCAGCGCCAGCATTGGTAAGCCCAAGGTGCGGTCCGCAGTACACACGCTGCGCGCACTAAACCCAGAAATTTCCATCGTGGGCCTGGATAGGGCGTTCGATGAGCGAGCGTTGGCAACAGAGGTGGGACGGGTCGATGCGGTGGTGGACGCGACCGACAACTTCACCGCGCGCTTCGCGATTAATAAGGCGTGTTTCGAGACGCGCACACCGTTGATCTCCGGCGCGGCGATTCGCCTGGAAGGGCAAGTGTCCGTCTACCCGTTCGACCGGGCGGCGGACAGCCCCTGCTACCACTGCCTATATCGCGACGTGACTGAACCGCCGGGTTCCTGCGCCGAGAACGGCGTGCTCGGGGCGGTGGCGGGGCTGGTCGGATGCATACAGGCCATCGAGACCGTCAAGGTGCTACTGGACTTCGGTGAGACCCTAGCCGGCCGGTTGCTGTTGATCGATGCGCGCCGCATGGATATACACGCCGTCCGGCTGGTGAGGGATCCTGCCTGCCCTGTATGCGGAGGCGTTACCGGGTAGCACTCTATGCTTGGGCGACGCCCCGCGAACAACTCTTAATCGTTACTTAAACCTCCAGTTCCAAGACGACGTGCTGGTCGGCGCCAGCAGCCTAGGCTTGACCTCCCACGTGGGCGTGATCCGCGGCCTCATTCAGGGCAGACGCGCCTGCGCAAATGGAAGGACCACCTGCTGAGTGACCCGACTCGACTGATGGAGGCTTATCTGGCCAACCAACAGGCCCTCGGCTATAACGCGCGAGTCTTTGCGCGCTAAGGTGGGCCCACTTGCTCGCTGGGGCCGATGAAGATCACGTTGAAGTTGTACGCCACGCTGGGAGATCTGCTACCTGCAGGCGCGTTTGAGAACGCGGTGCAGATCGAGGTCGCCGACGGCGCCACGCCCAATGAGGTCATCGATCAGCATCGTGTGCCACGTGAGATGGCGCATCTGGTGCTCCACAATGGGATATACGTAGCCCCCGAGCAGCGCGACTTGCCCACGATCAAGGAGGGCGATGTGCTCGCCATCTGGCCGCCGGTAGCCTGGCGGCTGACTTAAACCATCACTACAGCGCGCGCGAGGCGCAGTGCGCGTGCGCCTCCCGCTACCACAGGTATGCATGAACGCTTCGGCAAAGCCTGAAGAGATCAGCTTCACGCGCGAGATGGGAACGAGCCATGCTGAGTTCTTCCGCACCCTGCCGCGCGCGGTCGGCGGGCAGCCCTACACCATCGAGGATGATAGGATTATACTTGCGGAAGGCGAACGGCAAGTGCCGATCAGCCTTTCGCCGCAACGCGAGCGCATTCTGGCGTCGGTGAAACTCCCGACGACTGTCGTCGCGTTCCAATTCTCCGGCTACACGCGGGAAGAGGTGGAACGGTTCATGAATCACTTCGATCTGTGCTTTCACCGAGGGGGTAGTTGAATCTCTGGCGCACGCCCCGATCTTTCCGACCTGGCCGTAACTGAGGGTGGCAAGCATGGCAACCAAGGCAAGCAAAGGGTCCAAATCAAGCAGAGTAAGCTCATCAACGCATATCGACGTCCCGGCTGAACGGGTGTGGGAGCTCATCGGTCAGTTCAAGGCGCTGGCCGATTGGCACCCGGCGGTGGAAAAGAGCGAGCTAGAGCAGGGCGGTAAAATGCGGCGCCTGAGTCTGGTCGGCGGCGGCACCATCGTCGAGCGGCTGGAGCGTATCGACGACGAATCCTTCAAGTACAGCTATTCGATTGTTAACAGTCCCTTGCCGGTGACCAACTATGTCTCGGAACTGAAGGTCGTGAAGGACGATTCTGGGAAGGGTTGTCGCGTGGAATGGTCTAGCGAATTTGAGCCCGCGGGCACTTCCGCATCGGACGCGGAAAAGGTCATCCGCGATTTCTACGAGGCCGGCGTGAAAAATCTGCAAGCTCTATTTCGCAGGTAGAAAGTCGAGGCACCGCCGATCTGATGTTATGTCGAGTCAGACCACCACGCTGACGGATACCTTGGGCCGACCGATCCGCGATCTGCGCATCTCAGTGACGGATCGTTGCAATTTCCGCTGCACCTATTGCATGCCCAAGGCGGTGTTCAACTCGAAACACCGGTTTCTCCAAAACGATAAGCTGCTGACCTTTGACGAGATCGAACGCATCGCGCGGCTTTTCGCAGCCCACGGCATCAGAAAGATCCGTCTGACTGGCGGCGAACCGCTAGTGCGCCCCAGGCTCGAAGGGCTGGTGAAGCGCCTTGCGGTGTTGCCTGGCATCGATGACCTGAGTCTCACGACCAATGGTTCGCTGCTGACGCCGGACAAGGCGCGGGCGCTTAAGGCGGCGGGGCTCAGCCGGGTTACGATCAGCCTCGACGCGCTGGACGATGAGACGTTCATGTCGATCAACGATGTCGACTTTCCGGTCCGCCGGGTGCTGGAGGCTATCGAGAACGCCGTCGCCGCGGGCCTTCGGCCGATCAAGATCAATATGGTCGTCAAGCGCGACTGCAACGAACACAGCATCCTGCCCATGGCTCGCTTCTTTCATGGTACCGGCCACGTGCTACGTTTCATCGAGTACATG
>JAPSGG010000315.1 GCA_031177845.1 Chromatiales bacterium | reverse complement strand
TGCCCTTTGGCTACAGGAGGCGGGTTATTTCACCAGTCATATTGGCAAGTACCTCAACGGCTATCCGCCTGATACCAATCGCACCTTGATTCCGCCTGGCTGGGATAATTGGCAGTCTTTGATGTCAGGCGCCCCGATGTATAACTACGCGATCAACTATAACGGCACCATCGTGCAGTACGGAAGTGCGCCAGCGGACTACGGCACGGATGTCATAGCGAGCAGGGCGGTGCACACCATTGGCGAGTTAGCGGCGCAGCCTAAGCCGTTTTTCCTCAGCATCACGCCCAAAGCCATACATGACGACCTGAGCCTAGAGACGCTTCCGAATCCGATCCCAGCCCCGCGTCACATGCACACTTTCGATAGTGCGCCGCTTCCTCTCCCGCCCTCCTTCGACGAGGCAGACGTGACAGACAAGCCGTCCGAGATTCAGAATCTAACGCGTATACCACCGGCTTCCCTAAACGAGGTCATACAAAAGTATGGGTTGTTTAGCTATCAAGTGCTGAAGTGGATCGATGACCTGCTGGAGCGCGGCATGTCAGAGCTCGGCATCCTACAGAGTGAGCTGGCCCCTATGACCGAGATTACGGGCAGATACAGGTCGAGACTCGAAACTCTGCAAGCCGTCGATGAGTTGGTGGAGCGCATAATCAATGAACTGTCTGAGCTCGGCATCCTAGACAATACCGTCGTGTTCTTTACCTCGGACAACGGGTGGTTTCAGGGCGAGCACCGGATTAGAAGAGGCAAAGGGCGCATCTATGACGAAGCCACTCATGTTCCATTGATAATACGCGGCGGCGGGTTTCCTGCCGATGTCACAGCCGAGCAGTTCGTGAGTAACATTGATTTGTCGCCTACGATCGTACAGTTAGCTGGCACCACGGCCTGGCTGCCGATGGACGGGCGCTCGCTCTTGCCCCTGGCCACCGACCCGACTGTAGGGACGCACCGAGACATTCTCATCGAAATGGTCGGGGTCAAAGGCATAAGGAATAAATCCTTCCTGTACGCCGAGTACCATTACGGCTCGCGGGAGTTGTACGACATGCGTAAGGGCACCAAGAACTATGATCCCTATCAACTCCACAGCCGTCATGCCGATAAGGCCTACAATCAGATCCAGACCCAACTTAGAAGCAAGCTGGATCAGCTTCGTACGTGCTCGGGGGCCAGTTGCAGACTGCAGTAACAAGCAATTATCTAATAACCTTTAACGACCATACCTAGACCATAATCGCGTTCATGAAAAACGTGATCAAAGCGGCACATGTTCAACGTCGAATGCAACTGATCCCTACCCCGCCAACTGAGCAGTAAGATATAGTCACGATTGATGGCCGCATGCGAGGTCATGATCAAGCACATCTCCAGACTGAAGCTGGAAATTACTCTCTGTATATCGCAGAAGGTGAAGGACTGGTAAGTAATTGACGTCGCATGATTGGAACGAGATGTTCAATATCAACTTAAACTAGGGCGCGTTGTACATCACCTGTCCCAGATTGGAGACGTCGTAACCACCCAAGTCGTGCACCCGCTCGGCAAACCGAGGTGAGCGCGCGAACCGCAGCAGTTGTTGAAATGGCGGCTCGAAGTAGTCGCGGCGCGCAATGGCCAGATCGTAGCGCTCGCGGTGCAGCGGCAGAAAGTCCAGACGGAACTGGCGCGCGACCGCGGCTATCGCAAGCCCGGCATCGGCCTTGCCATCAAGCACGACGGTCGCCACATCGGTCTCGCTGCGGGCTATAGGACCCACCAGATTCAGATCGTCGCGTGACATGCCCGCCTTCTTCAGCAAGTGCGTGAGCAACAAGTGGCTGCCCGCGGTCTGTTGGCGATCGATGAAGCGCGGCCTTCTGTCGCGCAGGTCGGTCAACTTTTCTATCCGGCCGGCATTGCCTTTAGCGATGACCAAACCCTGTTCGCGTTGCGCCCATTCCAGCAACACTACTTGCAAGCCCGTGAGGATCTGACGCGCAAGATCGATATTGTAGAGCCCGGTTGCGGTATCCAGGATATGCAGGCCGCTCAACATGACCTGTCGCGCCGCAAGACGTTTGATGCCATCCAGACTGCCATCAAACAACATGGCGCAGTCACAACCCGACTCGCGGATGGCCCATTCAAGCAGCGGATCGTGGCTGCCGGCGATAACGCGCGGCGTTTCCCAGGCGGCGCTGATTTCGGGCGCGGAGTGCGTATTGCGGATCACCCAAAGATCGATCAGCGCCTTCGGGAACAACCATTTCCCGGTGACACGCGCGCACGGGATGGCGCCGGTACGCACCAGATCGTAGATCTTGCGCTCTTTGATACGCAGGTAATCCGCGATCTCGCGGGTGTTCATCAACTCGCGCACAGCCCTGCACTCATCGGTAGGCGCATCGTGGGAGCGATCCCCTGATCGCCCTCATCCTGTCCTGCGCTGCGTCGCCCTCATCCCTATCCCTTCTCCTTGGGGGCGAAGAGGGCCCATACACCTTGTCCCTTTGGGAGAACGTTGAGGTGAGGCTGGGAGAGAGTTGGGGCGAGGGGATCGCGATCAGATGATCGCTCCTATCTCTTTTAGGTGACATGGCCCGACTTACTGGTAGCCGCACGCGAGGCGCGGCCGCTCGCCCGATAGGCCCATCGCGCGGCGCAGGATCTGCTGCTTTACGGGCGTTACCGCGTCGGTTAGATTCAGGCCCCGATTCCGTAACCAGCGCACTGGCGGCGCCTGACGACCGAACAGAAGCTTGAATCCTTCCATCGCGAGCATCATGGCGACATTGTCGCCTCTGCGCGCGCGCTCATACCGTCGCAGCACGCACAGGCTACCGATGTCGCGCCGAGCCTCGCCAAGCACCTCGGCTAACATTACCGCATCCATGAATCCCAGGTTTGCGCCCATCCCCGCCAACGGGTGTACGCTGTGCGCAGCGTCGCCAATCAGCGCCACGCCCGGCAATACGTAGGGTTCAGCCTGACCGCCGCGCAACGGGAACATCGCACGCGCCCCGCATCTCGTGATGCGTCCGAGCTTGTAGCCGAAGGCCTCGGCGAGTGCATCGCAAAAAGTCGAATCGTTCATCATTCTCAGAAATCGGGCTCGTTCTTCGTCCGTAGACCACACGATGGAACAACGGCCATCAGGGAGCGGCAGGAACGCCAATACGCCCTCG
>JAPSGG010000314.1 GCA_031177845.1 Chromatiales bacterium | reverse complement strand
GTCCAGTCGACGAGTAACGCCCTGAGCGGACGCCGCTGGTCGATAAAGAACCGCACCGCCCCGGCGCCGCCGCGCATGACGTGACCATAGTTGATTGGCTTATCGCCGCGGCCCTGCGGAATCACCAGCACCTGCACTGCGTCCACGGGAAAATGCCCGTATAGGCCTGCAACCGCACGCGCTGCATCTTCAACCCACATCTCCACCGCGTTCACATCGGCCGGCGGTGTGCCATCGAGTACTGCCAATCGCAGCACCGCACCGGGCACGCGGATCTCGCGTTCTTCGAAACGCCCGAAGGCCACCGACGCAGGCCAATGCGCAGGTGTGCCGCCGACACGGTAAACACCATTGCCGAGCGGCTGCCACGGCGCGGAGACTGCAATGCCAGGCGGCAACTCAAAGCGCAGCTCGATCTCGGCGTTCCCATCCTGCGGACGCCACAGCCACACGTCGGGTGCTAGAATCACATCAGCGCCGATCCAGCTTCCCAAGGTAAGTCGGCCAAGGTTGGCGATCTCGGCCACATTGACGCGATAGGACATGCATCCATGGCGCGGCAATCCGGCTAGTGGCAGGCGCTTCGGATTATTTTCACCGTTGCTCGCTTCAACAAAAGCGGGCGCATAGAGGGAGGGTGCCAAGAGTGCCGGCGGCGGTGCGCCATCGAAGCAGGCGCGCACTTTAAGGGTTTGGAGCTGCGGGTCAATGCTGACCGTGTAGCGATGCGTCGGCGTCGACTGCGCTGCGACCGTCCAGAGTGATCCCAGGAAAAGCAGAGTCGCGCGAATCGAAATCATCGAGAAAAAATGGGCGGCGCCCGAAGCACGTCGTCTGGAAAGTGAGTCGCCGGTTGAGACTGCGAGGTGGATAGGTTCGTTCGTCGATGGCGCCTTATTTGTACTGCAATGATGCGCGGCCAATTTGGCGCCTACAGGCGTCGTTTCGATAGCATATACTCGGTGTACCACACTGGCATAACCGACCGACCAATGTCCGGTCAGGAAATCACGATACCTTCTCCACCGATTCTACCTCCTCGAGGCGCAACAGAATCGGATGGTCCCCCATCGTTGATCGGGGTTGGCGGCGGCGCAAATTTCGTCGTTCGGCGGCTTGGTTTGAGATCGAGCATACCGCCGTCATTGAATATGCTGCCATAGGCGATTGTCGAACCGCCGCGCACGATCACTGTCGGTCAGTCGTGGCCCTGAATTTGCTTGCGCAGCCAGCGCCCGCTGTTTTTCTTCTGATCATGGACGCTGTCGTGGACAAACCTAATCCCGCGCCGGAGGCCGACAAGGCCACCGGCGTGTTCCGGTCGCTCAGATTTCGTAATTTCCGGCGTTACTGGTTCGGTCAGTTGATCTCGCTCAATGGTACCTGGATGCACTCCGTCGCCCAGGCTTGGCTTGTCTACCGACTGACCGGTTCGAGTACTTGGCTTGGGCTGGTGACGTTCTGCAACCTAGTCCCGGTATTGCTCCTGAGCCTAATGGGCGGAGTTGCCGCGGACCGCCTCGATCGCCGCAATGTGCTGATTGCCGTACATAGCTTGGCCATGTTGCAGGCCCTGACCCTTGCTCTGCTGACCATCGGAGATGCCATTGAGCCTTGGCATATCGTGGTACTCGCCTTGCTGCTCGGGGTGGTGCGCGCGTTCGAAGTCCCCGCGCGGCATGCCTTCATCGCGCAAATCGTCCCGCGCGAACAGCTCTCGAATGCTATCGGCCTTAGCTCCAGCACGTTCAATATCGCCCGCTTCGTGGGGCCGTCCATCGCAGGCGCACTGGTCGCACTATGGGGGGAGGGGCCAGTCTTCTTGATCAACGCACTCTCATTCGCGGCGATCCTGGCCGCGTTATTCGGCATGCATCTGGAGCCGCGGCGCGAAAAGGCCGCGCGATCAGCTGTCTCCACGCATCTCATGGAAGGTCTGCGCTTCGCCGCGCGCCATGATCGCATACGTTCCGGCTTGATCATGCTCGGTATGGTCAGCCTGATGAGCAGCGCGATCACAGTATTAATGCCAGTATTCGCCGCGGAAATGCATCAGGGCAGCCCGAGCACTATGGGTCTGATGATGAGCGCAATGGGGGTGGGCGCGCTCTTAGGCGCACTGAGACTAGCCGCACGACCGTCTGACGAGGGGCTCGAGCGTGTGATCGGTTGGGCGGGCTTAAGCCTTGCGATATGCGCAATGGGCTTCGCTACGCTGCACGTGCTGTGGCTCGCACTGCCGGTGTTGGTGATCGCTGGCTATGCGCACACGAGCGCCGCCGCCTCCGCCAACGCGATGATCCAGCTCCACACTGATGACGTGCTGCGCGGGCGCGTGATGTCGATTTTCTCCATGATCTTTATCGGCCTGATGCCGATCGGAAGTCTCCTCGGCGGTGTGGCTGCCGAGTACATTGGCGCGCCCGCCACTGTAGCGTGCTTCGGCACGGGCTTTATTCTGGTGTCGGCAGCCTATCTGTGGCTAGTGTACAGGCCCATTGCAAGCTGATCGCCGGTGGACAAGGCTCGCAATTCGTGAGCTGAGCCGGTTTCAGCCGGCCTTTGTTAGACCAGCGTCCGCAGACCCTCGACCAGGCGCCCGATGCCTTCCTCGACAGTCTCCCTCTGCAGAGCCCCATAGGCGATGCGCAGATAGCAGCCTTCCATAATTCCGAAAGCGGAGCCGGGGATAACAGCCACGCGGAAATTTCGGATTAGGCGTTCCACCAGCATCATATCCGGCTGATCCGTGTGAACGCGTAACAGGATGTAGAACGCGCCTTCGGACCGCGGCGGGTCAATACGTCCACCAAGTTGTGCCAATTGTCCGAGAACGGCTTGACGCACTTCGTCGATCGCCTTGATATGTCTTTGACAATATTGCGGATCGGCTTCCAAAGCACCGAGCGCTGCGTACTGCGATACGATGGGCGGGCAGATCAGGATTGTATCCTGGATTTTGTTGATCGGCTCCAGCAGATGATCCGGCAGCACCATGTAGCCAACGCGCCAGCCGGCTAGGCCAAAGCCCTTGGAAAACGAGAACAGGGAGATCGTATGGCGATCGGCGCCCCTTATGCCTCCGGGAGAAAAATGCCGGGCATTCCACGTGAATGACTCATACGGCTCATCGCTGATGTGGTACAGCTTATGCCTGCGGCAAATATCATTGATGCTTTGCAGTGCGGCTTGCGAATAT
>JAPSGG010000313.1 GCA_031177845.1 Chromatiales bacterium | reverse complement strand
CAATCGCGGCATAGGCGCGCGTCAGCTGCAGGGGTGTGGCGGCAAGACCGTAGCCGAAGGCCAGCGTGGCACGCTCGATCTCGCCCCAGCCACGATAATTGCTCAGAGTGCCGAGCGCCTCGCCTGGGAACCCAGAGCCAGTCGGTGCACCGAATCCCGCCAGCCGATAACTCTGCCACAACGCAGCGGGCGTCAACGCGAGCGCAATCTTGGTCGCGCCCACGTTGCTGGACTTACGGATGACGCCGGCGAGATCCAGGCGCCCGTAGTCGTGCTCGTCCTGGATGGTATGGCCGCGCACCATATACCAGCCCGGTGAGGTCTGGATGACGGTCTCAGGTCTGAACACCCCGTTGTCCATGGCCGCCGCGATAACAAATGGTTTAATCGTCGAACCCGGCTCCAGCACGTCTGTGACCGCCCGATTGCGGGTCCATTCGCCCTGCAGACTGGAGCGATTGTTGGGGTTGAAGGCCGGCTGGTTGGCCATCGCCAGCACCTCGCCGCTATGCGGGTCCAGCACCACTACCGAGCCGGAGCGGGCACCATGCTTGATCACGGCAGCCTTGAGCTCGCGGTAGGCGAGATATTGAATGCGGCGGTCGAGGCTCAGGCGCAGGTCCCTGCCGGCAGCCGCAGGGCGGATCAGTTCAAGATCCTCTACGATGCGGCCCAGTCGGTCCTTGATAACCCGCTTGGCGCCCGGCGTGCCGCTCAGCCACTCGTCGAAGGCGAGCTCCAGGCCCTCCTGGCCGTGGTCATCGATATTGGTAAAGCCGAGGAGGTGGGAGGTCACCTCGCCCATGGGGTAGTAACGCCGGTACTCGCGCTGCAGGTTGATACCGGGGACGTTCAACGCCATGACTTGCGCGGCAATGTCCGGATCGACGCGGCGCTGAAGATAAACAAATTCCCGCTCGGAGCGCGCCTCAAGCTCGCGCACCAGCGAATCGACGCTCACGCCTAGCAGCGTCGCGACTGCGGGCAGTTGATCGCGGGCGGGCAGCGTCTCCTGCGGGTTGGCCCAGACCGAGTCCACGGGCGTGCTGATCGCCAGCGGCTCACCGTTGCGGTCGATGATCATGCCGCGATGTGCCGGGATGGACATCACGCGCTGATGACGCGCATCGCCCTGGCCCAGTAGGAATTCGCGCTCATGCAACTGAAGATAAAGGGCCCGGCCGAGCAGCGTCAGGACGCCTAGCAGCATGACCGCCAGTACCAACCAGCGCCGGACCCAGTATTCTGTTGCTCCGGAGGTTGGCTGGTAGCTCATCGCGTTCATGGTTCCACCGCGACGATAGAGCTCACGGTCGGCAGATGCATGTGCAGTCGATCCGCGGCGATGGTCTCAATACGTCCGTGCGCGGCCCAGGTGCTCTGCTCGAGCTGCAGGCGTCCCCATTCAATGCTCAGGTCGTCTCGCATCGCCTGCAGGGCTTGCAGTTGAATGAACAGCTTGCGGCTTTCATGTTTGCTGTAGACCACGCCCACAGCGCTGGTCAGCACGGCCGCGAACAGGAGGACGAGACAGGCAATGGGCCACTTCATGGCAGCTTTTCTGCGACGCGCAGCACGGCACTGCGAGCGCGCGGATTGCGCTGCACCTCGGCTGCCGACGGGCGGATCGCTCCGCCCACCCTGCGCAGCGTGCCCGCAGCCTGAGGGTCCATGATCGGCAGGCCGCGCGGATGCGGGTCGGCCTGGCTGCACCGCCGGATGAACCGCTTGACGATCCGATCTTCCAACGAGTGAAAGCTGATGACCGCCAATCGTCCATAAGCGGTCAGTACCGCCACACTGTGCGCAAGCACCTCGCGCAACTCCTCAAGCTCCCGATTGATGAAGATGCGTATGGCCTGGAAACTGCGCGTCGCGGGATGTTTATGGCGCTCAGTGGCGGGCGCGGCCGCAGCGATCAGGGCGGCCAACTGTCCAGTGGTCTCGATAGGAGCGCGGCGCCGCTGGGCGACGATCGCCCGAGCAATGCGGCGGGCGTGCCGCTCTTCACCATAAGTCTTGAGCACGTCTGCGATCTCGGCCTCACCGGCCTTGGCAAGCCAGGCGGCGGCGGATGGAACGGCGTCGGGATCGATGCGCATGTCGAGCGGCCCGTCTTTAATGAAGCTGAAGCCCCGCCTTGGGTCGTCGACCTGCGGCGAAGACAATCCCAGATCGAGCAGAATTCCGTCTACCCGACCGGTCAGGCCCAAGCGATCGGTGAACTGCCGCAGCAGGGTAAACGACCCTCTTTCAATGGAAAACCGCTTTTCAGACCGAAAGCGTTCATGCGCGGCCCGCACCGCGGCCGGATCCTTATCCATCGCCAGCAAGCGGCCGGAGGCGCCAAGTCGATCGAGGATGGCGGCACTGTGACCTCCGCGCCCGAATGTGCCGTCCACATACACGCCCTCCGGTTTGATGGCCAGCGCAGCCATGGCCTCGTCAAGCAACACCGCCTGGTGCATGTATTCGCCGCTTGCGCTCATCGACGCAGGTCTAGAGGGGCAAAGATGCCAGCGCGGCGTTCAGTGCTTCGGAGTCGCTGTCCTTGAGCCAGGCATCGCGTTGCTGCTCGGCCCAAGTATCCTCATTCCACAGCTCGAATTTCTTACCCAGCCCGACCAGCGCGACGCGTTTTTCCAATCTGGAGAATTCCCGCAATGCGGGTGGCAGCCGGATACGACCCTGCGCATCGAGTTCGAGCTCCTCGGAACTACCCATCAGGTTACGCTGCAAGCGACGGACATGAGGATCAAGCCCCGGCAGCTTGTTCAGCTCGGCCACGATATCTTCCCAAGCGGGCATGGGATAGAGGAGCAGACACCCGTCGCGATGCACGGTGATCACCATGCGGCCAGCGCATAGCTCCACGAGCTGGTCACGGTATTTGGCCGGCATGGCCATGCGGCCTTTGGCGTCAATATTCAGGACGCTAGTGCCGAGAAACACAACGGAAATTCCCCATTTCTATGCCAGGCCAACCCCACTTTGCCCCACATTCTCCCACGCGGCTCCACTATAGGTAGCACCAATATTTCCGTCAAGGCACATACAGGGTCCAAGGAGACGATCGGAACCAATTCGCGTATGAGCGGCAAGAAGAAAAATCAATGCTGTCCTGTGCTTAGTTGCGCGGCGCGGCGCGTTAAAAAATATGAAAAAAGAGCGTGTCGCCGATCGGCAACCGGCGCGAGGTTTTGCGCCACATACCATA
>JAPSGG010000060.1 GCA_031177845.1 Chromatiales bacterium | reverse complement strand
TACTGGCCTTCGATGCGGTTGTAATTGAGTAGATTCTCGATTTGACTCTGCAGTGTTCTGCCACTGACCTGCAGGAGGCGGACGATCTCGCGCTGCTCGTCGTTGAGTTGGCCCACCACCTCATCGGTCAATAGTCCGCTGCCTTCACGCAAGGAAGCAAGTGGCGTCTTGAGTTCATGGGAGATCGTGCGCAGGAACTTTTGCTTCTGCTGCTCGAGCTCCGCCAGCCGGCGTCGCAGCCAGTCCAGGCGCTCGCCCAGATACTCGAGGTCGCGAGGCCCTTTCACCACCAGCGGCTGCTCGAACTTGCCGTCCCCCAATCGATTGATCGCCGCATCCAGTTGGCGGATGGGGCGTGCGATGAGCCAGGTGAACACGGCCCCCAGCGCCAGCGTCGCCGGCATGAGCAGTGCGCACGCCCACAGCAGAGTGGTCTGCAGCGATTGGGCGCTCCGGTCCAGCAGGTCCACCTTGCGGCCGACCAGATGACTGCTCTTCAGCCATAGATCTCGCGCTGCCTCCCTCAGCATCCCAAAGTCATTCAGGATCTTCGGCGGCACCCTGGCACCGGTGACCGCCGCATTCGCCAAGGCGTTGTAAAGCGCCGCCTCGCGCGTCGCGAGACCCTGGGCCGCTTTGATGATGGGCCGGTCAGGCGACTCCATTAATGCCTCGATGGTGTCGGTGAACTGGTTGTGGCTGTTACGGTACACCGAGAAGAGCGAGGCGTCGCGCACCACCTGGTACTGGCGGGCGCTGCGTTCCATGCCGACCAGTTGCTCCATGAGGATGCGGCTATTCTGGGTGGCCAGCACGGACTGGTAAATGAGCTGTTCACTCTGATCTGCGAGCCGGTTGACGGCGTAGGCGGCGGTTAACACAATAGCAAAGAGCGGTACGGTTACGATCGCGTACCCCGCAAGCACCAGCGTGCGGAGCGATCGGAGACGGCCGCCGCGGGCGGATTGGACAGCTGCGTCGCCACGGTGCTCAGTAAGCTCGGTTCGATCGACCGACTCGGCGATATGGACTGCCATAGCGTTCAACGGCTCACGTCACCACCGAAAACCGCGAATAGGGGGACTCGGAGGGTTTCGCCGATCAAGATTCACTCGCCGATTCTCCGAACAAATCCGGTGCAGCCCCTGCCGTCACCGGCAGCCCCAGGTGCAGATAAGAGGCCCGTGTGGCCATGCGCCCGCGCGGCGTGCGCAGCATGAAGCCCTGCTGGATCAGATAAGGCTCAATCACGTCCTCGATGGTGCCGCGCTCCTCTCCTATGGCGGCCGCCAGGCTATCCACGCCCACCGGGCCGCCCTCGAATTTCTCGATGATGGTCAGCAGCAGGCGACGGTCCATGTGGTCGAAGCCATTGACGTCGACATTGAGCATGTCCAGTGCGCGTTGAGCAACCTTTGCCGTGATGCGACCGTCGGCTTTGATCTGCGCATAGTCCCGCACGCGCCGGAGCAGACGATTGGCGATCCTAGGGGTGCCGCGGGAACGGCGCGCGATCTCGGCTGCCCCGGCGGGCTCGAGCTCAACGCCCAGGATGGTCGCCGCACGCTGCACGATCTCGGTCAGCTCCTCGGTGCTGTAGAACTCCAGGCGCTGAACGATCCCAAAGCGGTCGCGCAGCGGCGACGTCAGGAGCCCGGCGCGCGTCGTGGCGCCGACCAACGTAAACGGGGGCAGATCGAGCCGTATGGAGCGCGCCGCCGGACCCTCGCCAATCATGATATCGAGCTGGAAGTCCTCTAGCGCAGGGTACAGAATCTCCTCGACAACCGGGCTCAGGCGGTGGATCTCGTCCACGAACAGCACGTCGCGCGCCTCCAGATTGGTGAGCAGCGCCGCGAGATCGCCCGGCCGCTCGAGCACCGGACCCGAAGTATGGCGCAGATTCACCCCGAGTTCGTTGGCAATGATGTGCGACAGCGTTGTCTTGCCAAGACCCGGCGGTCCGAAGATCAAGACGTGGTCCAGCGCCTCGCCGCGGCCGCGCGCCGCAGAGATGAAGATCTCCATCTGCGCGCGTACCGCAGGCTGGCCTATGTAATCGGCGAGCCTGCGCGGCCGGATCGAACGTTCCATAGCCGCCTCCTCGGTATTCAGAGCAGCGCTCGTCAGGCGCTGTGCTTCTTTCATGGTGTACCTCTGGGTGTATCCGGATCTCACAAGTGAACGGCAGTGATAACCGTGATGGAGCACGATGCAACGCAGGCGCTCGGTTCCAATGCACGTGGGAGCCCCGCATCGCGATGATTATAAGTCCATGCGGGCAATTAGGATCTCTCCTAAGATAGAGTGAGGATGCTCTAAATTGTTCGCATCGGGCACGCAGCACGCATCGACATACTCAGCTTAGGCTCTTCTTCAGCGCCAACCGAATGACCTCTTCGCTCGTCTGACCCCGCGCGTCAACCCGGCTGACCATGCGGCTGGCCTCCTGCGGCTTGTAACCCAGCGCGATCAGCGCCTGCACCGCCTCGTCCACCGGATCCACAGGCAGTGCCGGAGCCGCCATCGGCGCGGGCGCCAGGGTGCCTGTATTACCCAGCCGATCGCGCATCTCCATCACTAGCCGCTCGGCGGTCTTGCGCCCCACGCCGGGTAAGCGGATCAGCGATTGCGTGTCGCCGGCCTGGATACAGCGTGTAAAGGCATCAGCATTCATGCCGGACAGAATCGCGAGCGCCATCTTGGCGCCCACGCCATTGACCTTGAGCAGGGCGCGAAACAGGCCGCGAGAGCCTTCGTCTGCGAAGGCATAGAGAATATGCGCATCGTCGCGCACTTGCAGATGAGTGAACAGCGTGACCGGCTCGCCGATGCCAGGCAGGTCATAGAAGGTGGTCATCGGCGCCTCCAGCTCGTAGCCGACGCCGCCCACGTCCAGCACCAGATGCGGCGGATGCTTGGCGACGAGTTCTCCGCGCAGACGCCCGATCATGCCAGCCTGCCGCGCAGGGGGCTGGGGAGGCGAGCCAGCGTGGAACTTGTATGCGCGTGACACAGCGCGACCGCCAGGGCGTCTGCGGCATCGGCCCGCGGATCGGCGGTCAAGGCCAGGAGATGCCGCACCATATGCTGGATCTGCTCCTTGGAGGCGCTGCCACGGCCGGCGATCGCCTGTTTGACCGAGCGTGCACTGTATTCGGCCACCGTCACGCGATGACTGACCGCGGCACAGATCGCGGCGCCGCGGGCGTGACCCAGCTTCAACGCGGAGGCCGCGTTGCGCGCAACGAACACCTGTTCGATCGCCATTTCGCTGGGCCTGTGGCTCTCGATCAAGGCGTTCACTTCACGGAATATGACGTCAAGTCTCGCGGCCAGTCCCTTGCCTGTGATGATCAAGCAGCCGCTGGCCACGTGCCGACTGTGGCGACCGTCGCTGTCGATCACGCCGTAGCCGGTGACGAGCGAGCCGGGATCGATGCCGAGGATGCGGACCATGCAATCCCCCTTAGCCCCCTTTGTCAAAGGGCGGAGCGGGTGACTCGGTGTGTTGATCCAGCGGGTTACAAATCACACTGGTCAGAGCCTCACCTCTCCTGTCAGCGGAACCCCTCCAGTACTTCATCCGGAAAATCGGCATTGGCATACACGTTCTGGACGTCATCCTGATCTTCCAGTGCATCCAGCAGGCGAATCATCTTCTCCGCCTCCTCGTCGCACAAGGTGACGTAAGTACTCGGGCGCATGGTGACCTCCGCATGCTCTGGTACGTGGCCTGCCGCCACCATCGCATCTCTCACGGCGACGAACTGTTCGGGCCTGGTCAATATATCGACACTGCCATCCGGCTGCTTTACGACATCTTCGGCGCCGGCGTCCAGCGCCGCCTCCATGAGCTTGTCCTCATTTGAGTCACTTGGATAGCTGAGCTGCCCTACTTCAGTAAACAGAAAGCTGACCGAACCACCAGTGCCCAGATTACCGTCGTATCGCGAGAAGGCGTGGCGGATCTCGGCCACGGTGCGGTTGCGGTTATCGGTCATGCACTCTACAATCACCGCCGCGCCGCCCGGTCCGTAGCCTTCGTAGCGCACCTCCTCGTAATTCGTGTCGCCTGAATGGCCGGCACCGCGCTTGATCGCGCGGTCGACGGTGTCCTTGGACATGTTGGCCGACAGCGCCTTGTCCATGGCCAGCCGCAGTCGAGAATTGCTTTCGAGCTCAGCTCCTCCCATGCGCGCCGCCACCGTGATCTCGCGAATTAGGCGCGTAAACAGCTTACCTCGCTTGGCGTCCTGCGCCTTTTTGCGGTGCTGAATATTGGCCCACTTGCTGTGCCCTGCCATTGCAATCCTCAGGTTTGTTCTGCCGACCGGAACCATTTCAGTTTAGCACCTAGGTATCGACCGCAAAATCGCCTGCCCTTAAGAAGCGGCACACCGCCTGGGCCACGCTCCTCGACCACAGCATGCCTGCATGGCTGTACGGCACGGACAGGTGCGCGGTCACCTCGGGCGAGCGGGTTTCCCTTAAGGCAACCGTGCCATCGCTCGGCGGTTCGAGCCCGCCGAAAAGCAGGTTTCCCAATCCGATACCCTTAGTACCGGCGATCATGCCCAGCTCGCGCGTTTCCTTCCACGGAGGATGGTCGCCCAGCAGGCCCCGCACCACGCTGCGGCCCAGCAGCGGCCGGGTAAGAACCAGGCTATACAGGCGCCGCGCGATCTCGCTTCCATTAAGCGGCGTACCCATCATGAGTACGCGGCCGGGTTTCTGCATGGGTTCCTGCTCGAATAGGTGCAGCACCACGATTCCGCCTAGGCTGTGCGCCACTAGGTGGATGATATCGGCGTCAATGCTCTTTAAGTATTGGTTCAGCTTGTCCGCGCTTGCCTGCGGCGTGTTGACCAGACTGTGATAAAAGAACTGATGGCATTCGAAGCCGCAGCGCCGGATGTTATGGCGAAGCCAGATCATCTCCAGTCCCACCATCCAGATGCCGTGAACCAGCACCACCGCCTCGCGCATGCTGTTATACCTTGTCGAAGTAGGAGACGGGAAATGGAAAATAGGGGCAAATCAGATTTGTTCTTGTTTCCATCCCTTATAGCCAATGCCCCTATCTTATCCGCTAATCAACGTCCGGCACCCAGGCGAGGATCGCTTCCCGATTGGTATGGGAAGTCGCCAGTGCCGCGGCCTCTGCCTTGGGCAGCCACGCGTACTGCTGGTGTTCGGAATCGTCGAGCACGATGTCGTGGCGATCGTCTAGCCTTAAGCGAAATACATGCTCTAGATTCTCGACGACGCCGGGCGCATACCGGTGACGCCACATCGGGTAAATGATGAATGTATGTCGATCCCCGCAGTCTATCAGGCCGTCATCGGCAAGCCCGGTCTCCTCGGCGAGTTCGCGGCGCGCTGCCTGCACGGGGGACTCATCCCACTCCAAGCTGCCGGTGACCGATTGCCAGAAATCCGGCGGTGACCTGCGCCGCAGCATCAACACCTCGGCACGGGACGTGAAGACCACGACCAGGACGGATTCAGGACGTTTATAGGTCATGCGAAGGCAGGTATCATAAGAGGCTCTAACAGGCGCCGCACGAAGGCTGCGCGAATTACGCGAGCGGCCACCGCACAAACGCCCTCGGCCGCCGCCCTTTTGAAGAACCTTGCCAATGACAGACCATCCTAAGAGTTCGATCGCGCGCTGTGTCGCGGCGAGCGTGCTTGCGGTTCTGCTGGTCGCCTGCGCTCCGCTCGAGACCAAAGCGCCGTCGGAATCGACGTTAACGCCGGCAGAAATCAACGTTCAACTCGGTCTGCGCCACTGGCGCAACAACCAGCCGCAGCTCGCCCTAGACAAGATCGTCGCGGCGCTGGAACAGGACCCCACGCTTGCGAGCGCGCACAACGTGGCAGGTTTGATCTACGACCGACTGGGAGAGCCCGCGCTGGCCGAACGACATTTCACACGGGCCTTGGAACTCGACCCGGATGACCCGTCCGCACGCAACAACTACGGCATGTTCCTGTGCAACCAGGGCCACCTGGCCCAGGCGGAGAAGAATTTTCTCACCGCGGCAGATAACCCCGACAATCCATCGCCGGATGTAGCTTATACCAATGCCGGTTTGTGCGCGCGCCGTATACCTGACCTCGATCGGGCCGCACAGTACTTCACGGCCGCATTGAATTCCAATCCGGTGATGCCCGCTGCGCAGTTTCAGATCGCGCGCATCAGTTACGAGAAGGGCCGCTATTCCGAGGCATGGCGCGATCTTCAGCATTATCTGCAGGTCGGTGAACACACGGCCGAGACGCTGTGGCTGGCGGTGCAAATAGAACGGGCGCTCGGCAATATAGAACAGGAACGGCGGTATGCGCGGCAGCTACAAACACAATTTCCCCAGTCGGAAGAAACGCAAGCGCTGCTCGCATCGGAACTGCGACCCGGCTATGAACGGATATCGCCGACGCCCACCGTGTCGACTACCGATGCCGGCACTGTGACCGTCACTGCGTCGACCGGCCATGAGTTCAAGCGGGAAGACTGGGTACGCGCACAAGACCCGCAACGTTATACGGTGCAGCTGTTTGCGAGCCAGAATGAACGGGCCATGCCCTACTTCCGCGATCAGTACGAACTTTCCGGCGAGATGGCCTACTTTGCTTTGCGGCGCGGCTCTGCGACCTGGTATGCACTGATATGGGGGGAATTCGACGATCGACGACAGGCCGAAAATGCGATCAGTCAATTACCGGAGGTATTACGGGGTACGGCGCGCATTCGGCAGTTCGGAGCTATCCAACAGGATCTGCTGGCCCAGGCTGTGAGATAGAAACACTGACCCACACAAGGTGCTCTCCGTGCGCGCCGGCTGTATACTGACCTGCTTCAGCTCGGCCGGCTAACGCGGATATGCAGTTCCTTAAGCTGTCCGTCGCTCACCGGGGCAGGCGCGTCGGTGAGCGGGCAATGCGCGGTCTGCGTCTTGGGAAACGCCATCACCTCTCGGATCGATTGGCTCTCGGTCATCAGCATCACCAGCCGGTCTAACCCGAACGCGATCCCCCCATGGGGCGGGGCGCCATAGCGAAGCGCATCCAGCAGAAAGCCGAACTTGTCGCGCGCTTCCCGCTCGCTTAAACCCAACACGCGAAACACGGCCTGCTGCACGGCCTGCGTGTGGTTGCGCACCGAACCGCCGCCGATCTCGGTGCCGTTCAGCACGATATCGTAAGCGCGCGCCATTACGCTTTCGGGATGGGCCTCGATCGCCACGATGTCGTCGGTTGCGGGCGCAGTGAAGGGATGGTTGACCGCATTCCAGCGGTGCTCGCGCGAGTCCCACTCGAACATCGGAAACTCGACCACCCACAACGGCCGCCAGCCCGACTCCACGAGCCCGCGGTCATGGCCAAGCTTGAGGCGCAGCGCGCCTAGAGATTCGTTGACCACACTGGCTGGCCCCGCGCCGAAGAAGATGAGGTCACCGTCCGTCGCCGCGGTGCGCTCCAGGACAGTGGCAATAGTGGCATCCGGCAGGAACTTGAGAATCGGCGACTGCAGGCCTTCCTTTCCCGCGCGCACGTCGTTGCACTTGATATAGGCTAACCCCTTGGCACCAAAGCGCTCGACCAGCGCGGTGTAGTTATCGATGTCCCTGCGGGTAAGGCTCGCGCCGCCGGGCACGGATAGCGCGGCGATACGTCCTTGCGGGTCATTTGCAGGCCCGGAAAAGATTTGGAAGTCCACCACGCGCATGAG
>JAPSGG010000312.1 GCA_031177845.1 Chromatiales bacterium | reverse complement strand
CGTCGTACTCCTCGCATAGGTTCCAGATGAGCGCGTTGTGGTGGCCGAAGCGAGCGACCAGCTCGCGGTAGTAGAGCTTGCGCTCGATGCCCAACTCGCCGTTGTCTAGCTCTCGTTAATTTTTTTTTCTCTTCGGCTTCGTTGAACACGAAGTGAAGCACAATGCCAAGTCGCTGCGCGTGCGCGAATACGATCTCCCATTGGCGCATCCTACCGAGATCGTAATGTAGGTTATCGTTGCTTGGGCTGCCCGCTTGGTCGATGCGGCCCGAAAAGGGCCACGTGTCCTGTCCGTCGCCGCCGATGTTCATGGGCAGAAAGTAGACTGAGTTGACCGTCTGCGAGGCGAGATAATTGGGCGCGCCAATGAGTGCTCGACCGCGGCCGTGGCCCCAGTCGGGGTCATTCGGGTGAAAATCGCGCTCATGCGCGGCGTAGCGATGGATGCCGCGCCAGCCCGGCGCCCCCCATCGAAGCCGGTGTACGCGAGCAGGTTCTCAGGGCTGTCGGTGCCACCTTTGATCCAGTACGCACCGTTGCGGAACTTGAGGTAATGGCCGCCAGCATATTCAAGCCGCCCGCTGGTTAGGAATCCGGGCACGCGAGCGTCGCGTGTGGCCACCTCCAGCACGCCATGCGCGCCGTCGAATGCGGCGGTTCGACCGGCGCTAGGCCACAGCGCTACTGCAATCGCCGGTCCTGCCCGAAAGGAAGCGCGCCAAGTCCAGCGGCCCGGCGCGCCCGGCGTGAAGCGCACGACCCAGACATTGCCTCGCGCGCCACCGGTGCCGTCGCCGTCGAAAAATCCGGGCACCTCATAGGTTCGACCATGCGGCCCTGTGAAGCTGACCTGCAAGCGGAAGTCGAGGAACGGGTTCGGTGACGTGTCGCGCTCGCTCGCCTATGGGCCGTGGAAGTGCAACTCGGTGGTATGCCAGACGCGCGGCGTATCATCGTTCGCGGAGACAATCGAGATGGCGAGATCGGGCTGCCCGTCTGTGGGTAACCGCGCCGGGGTGCTGGCGCAGCCACCAGCTAACACCGGCTCCAAGTCCAAGGGTGATACAGAGCGCGACCACTCCGCCTACGGCTGATCCCAAGCCCGCGGGTAACGCATTCAAGATCCAAAGCCACATCCTTGGCGCAATCGTCGCGTGCCGCATCTCAAGACAGCGCCGTTACCGATGATAACTGAGCATCAGCCTGGCCTTTCCGTGTTTCCCGCAGGCCCACAAAGGCAATCGGCGAGCCATCGCGCTTGTGAATGTAATTCAAGATGCCCAGTGTAATGTCGCGCTTCCACTCATAGAATCTCAGGAGCAGTAGTCAGGCAGTGTCTCGCCTTTAGGCAGCCCTGAAGGCTGGCATTATACCGACGGTCTCGGTCCTCGCATTGATTGGATTATCTTCTAGCCGATCTTAACGGGGCGTGATACTGAAAGTAGCGATCCGTTGTCGCATCGCTTCTACTAGCGAATGGTCACGCATTCTGCCAGCAGAATAATGCAGACTGCGGTAAGTGCCGTCCCGCGTTTAGGGATGTCAAGCAGCTAAACTCCCAGCGCGAAACAGAACTCTTCCATTGATATTAGGTCCCTTGACGACCGATTCAGCTAGGCCACTTGACTTGAGCTTTAGGCGTAAAAGATAGAACCCTCCTGGCTCGTGCATCATGCCTCAACTTCAGACGACTCGGTGGTAGCTTCCAGAGACGTGTAAATTGCCCATGCGAGCACAGCTTGCGCATGAGCTACAAATGGGGGCAGTAGGTCAATGCTTGGTGCGGGCTGTGGCAACGAGTCTACTGTGGATCAAATGTAGTTGTGAGAAGAAACCATGGTGCCCGGAGCGTGCAGATCGAAACGGATTTTCGTTTCGCTGATGAAGGCCTGTTCATCGATGGACAGTCCAAACCCAGGCGTCTCCGGCACGCTGCTGACTCCGTTCTTTCGGTTGTAACCCTCGGCTCGCAGTACCCGGCTCGCTAGTGGATCGTGCTCGGCCCGGTAAAAATTGGTGATTGCGCGACCGACATGAAGCTGCATGTAGTACCCGACCAGCGATCCCCAGTTGTGGGGCGCCACGAGCAGATTGTGCGCCTTCGCCCAGGCCGCCTCAGTCAGGATACCCTCGAAACCGAAACGGTTCATGTCTCCCTGGAACACATCGATCGTGCGGGTGCCGAGAAATGGTTTGAAAGCCTCCAGCGTGTGCTGAGTCTCGCCATCGGCCAGCAGCATTGTCCAGCCATGCTCGCTGATGAACTGCTTTAGAGCCAGGCAGTCCTTAACTGTCTCCGGAAACGGTTCCTCGATGAATGCGATCTCCGCTCCGCTGATCTTCTTCAGAAACTGTCTCGTGCCCACCAGATCGTAGCCGTTATTGGCATCAACGCCGATCAGGACATCCTTGCCCGCGTGCTCTCGGACAAGTTGGACAACCTCCACATCCCGAGCGTCCCCTTCATCTCGCTTCATCCATTTGGCGCCACGGCCGATCTTGATCTTGAACGCCCGGTGGCCAATTTCCAGCCCCATGTCGATTTCTTCGCGAATCTGGTCTCGCCAATTGTGCATATACTGCGGCAGCAAATCGCTGAAGTAGATCGACCCATCGTAGACGGCAACTTGCGCCGGCCCCGCCCCGCCAAGCAAATCGTAGACCGGTTTATTCAACAGCTTGCCAAGCAGGTCCCAAAGCGGCATGGTGCCCGCGCCGAGCGGCCCGACAATCCGCGTCTCGTCGCATCGATAGAACTCAAACGGATCCTTGCCGAGCAGTTTGGCCACGGCCTCCGTACCAGCGCGGCAGTTGCCCACGCCCTCAACATCCGCGTTGGTATAGAGCCGCAGCATGGGGTCGATCGCTCGATCCCCATGCACGCCCAACCGGGCATTCTTACCGGCCACCTTTGACCTGCGGCAAGGAAGGTCAAATCGCACGGCGCGCGTGATACGCACATCCCTAGGCAGATTAGAAGCACGTACGACCCGCGCCAGCGCCATGGCGCTCACGGCTATTAGGAAAGCTCGTCGATGCACAGCGATTTACCCGGTGCCAATATCATCAATCGCCAGAGCCACAGAGCAGCGCCGTCATAAGGCATAGTCACAAGGCATAGTACGCAGCGTACACGCTGGCCCCGCGTCGGCTGCTAGTCGGATTGCTATTCTGTCATGTTCATTAGCAATAGCGAAAAGCTCACCGCAGTACGAGCCGG
>JAPSGG010000311.1 GCA_031177845.1 Chromatiales bacterium | reverse complement strand
TGGCATTGAGACGCCCGAGCCCGAGGCACTGCGCTTCATGCGTAAGAAGCAGAATCTGGTGCGGCCTATTTGCGAATCGGTGCAGAAACTGAACGCGCACGGCATGGAGGTGGTGGCCGGGATCATTCTGGGGCTGGATACCGATACGCCCGATACGGTGGATCATGTGCTCTCGTTCATCGAGGCCTCGCAGATCCCGATGCTGACCATCAATCTACTTTATGCCCTGCCAAAGACGCCCTTGTATCGGCGCCTGCTAGAGGCTAAACGCCTGACCGAAGCTCTTGGCCGCGTGTCGAACGTCGATTTCAACATGCCGTATGAGACCGTGATCGGCATGTGGCGCCGGTGCATCGGCGAGGCTTACGATCCGCCGCGGCTGCTGGAGCGGTTCGCCTACCAGACGGAGATGACCTTCCCCAGGCGTATTTTGCCCCGGAGGAAGCCCGCGCATTCCGACGTTGCGTTCGGCATGAACGTTCTCGCGCGCGTGCTGTGGACCTCGGGCTGTCGGGCCGGGCATCGCCGCGCATTCTGGCGTCTGGCCGCACCTTTGCTCCGGGCGGGCCGGATCGAAGAGTTGATCCACATCGGCGTGGTAAGTTATCACCTCATCCGCTTTACGCGCGAAGCCTTGGCGGGCGAGGGCGAGGCGTGCTTCTATGCGGACCCCAGCCGCGCAGGGCATGAGGCGGTCTGATCGCCTAAGCCAGGGCTTGCTCGCGCTGACCGGCTCGAGACAGGCACGCCTTGATCGAGGCCACCGCAGCCGCATCGATTTGAGCTGTGCGCAATTGCCCGCTGCAAAGCGCCGTGCGGAATCCAAGATAATCGGCGCGTAGCGGCAGCAGGGCCGTGACTTCCTCCCGGCGCAGGCTGCCGGCAAGGCCTGTTAGGAGACCAAGTTGCTTTGCGCTTTGCACGAACTTCGACAAGTGCAGCAGCGTTAAATGGCTGCACAGCCCGCCACTGGTCTTATCCGCAGTATCCAGCATCACACCAGTAAAGCCGGCGTCGGCTAGGCGCGCGACGATCCCCAAATCGGGCTTTAAGTCCGCAAACATCACGGCGATCAGGCGAGCCTCATCGGCGATTGATTGCGCCAGTGCGTCGAGACAGTCCGTCAGGTACGCTTCGCCGAACAGGCCCACTTTGACCAAATCGACGCCAGTGGCGGCGGTGGCGCGTACGGACCGTGAAAGCAGTGCAGGATCGGCAGGCAGATCGCCAACGGTGGCGCTGAGCGTACGACGGCCGCCCACGGCCGTGACAATGGCCTCAATGCGTTTCAATGGCAGCGCGCCGAGCGCACCGCGAGCGGGATCTTTGAGGTCAATGATATCCGCACCGGCGTCCAGCACGACGCGGGCCTCCTCCACGCTGGTCACACTGGCGAGCAAGCCCGTCATTGCGATGTTTCCGCGGCGCCGGCGCGCCAAGTATCGACCCTGGCCATCAGCCAGTCCCAGGCCTCCTGCTCCCGTTGGCCTGCGGTCTTATCGACCGCGATCTTCAGATATTCAACTTCGCGTTCAACCTTCTCGCACGGCAATCGGTCGAGACGGCTGACCAGGATCGCAAGTTCGATGACCGCCCCTTGCGCGCGGTTGAAGCCCTGGAAGGGCGCGTGCATGGCCTCGTGCACCACGCGGCAATGAAAGCGCGGGCGCAGCTCATCGTCATCCACGCGCGTGACTTCTACCTCGGCGTGTGCGAGACAATTGGCCAACCGCAGCCCAGCGATGCGGTCGGCCGCGCAAACCTTCCAGTCGCGCCGGCCGGTCAGACAGCCGGCATAGACGCGCACGTCGTCGGCATAATTGATACACGCGCAAGGCTCGCGCAGCAGGTTGTCGAGCGTGCTGGAAGGCTTGAAGGGCGCGATGATCAGCGCGTCCTCAATGACGTGTATGCCCATGGGCGCAATATGCACGCGCCCATCGCGGCCGCGCGTGGTGACAATTGACTCGCGTATCATGATTGCTGCTGCCGGCGAGCCTTGGCCTTGGCCCTCAACTTGTGGCGTTTGTCTTTCAGCGTAGGACCTTCCTCAGCAAACTTTTCCAAATCTTCCGGCGGTTCCTCCACCGCGAAGCTCCATTTCAAATCTTCATCCTGCGCGTAATATTTGCCAAGTTGCCAGGCGATGTGAGCGCGGGCCAACTCCATGCCGAGATAAAAGGCATGTCCGCCATCATCTTCGACGCCCAGATGCGGATAGAGCGTGAGCGGATCCTGAGCGGTCTGCAGGCCATCGCGGTTATAGATATGCATGCCTTCCTCGGTCACCTGAATGCGGTAGTTGGGATCCTTGATGGCGGCAGCCATTGTCTTGATTTCATCGAGATTGTACGGGAATGGCTTGCGCTCGTGCAGTGCCATCAGGCCATCGTGGATGAGGCGCGGCGCCGTGTTCTGCTCGCGCGCGACAAACATGATGCGCCGGGCCAGATCCGACTCGCGCACCACTGTGCGGCAGTGAGGGCTGACCTCGGTCGTCAGCATGTGGCCGATGCGCAGCTCCGACATGATGCCCATCAGCACCGCGGTATTGCCGGCAGTATCCGCATGCGTCAGCTCGGTGAGATTGCCGGTGCCCATCATGATTTCGACTTCGGGATCGCGTTGGCGCAACCTATGGTAACGTACGATGGAATCCGTAAAGCCGGCGTGTATTGGATCGAGCACCGGGTCCGCGATGAAGCGCCGGTTGCGCACGGTCATGGCTTCCATAGCGCGGTAGAGCGAATCGAGATCGCCAGCCTGCGCGGGAATCAGCACTGGCGTGGCTTCGACCTCGTCGACAATCCGCAAGGTCTCTTCGGTGAGGCTGAGCAGATAGTCCGCACCCGCCTTTGCCCCGCGCAGCAGGTCATCAGTATCCAGGGAGTCGATGCTGACCATAAATTCCGCCTGTTTGAGCGCCTGGATCGCCTCGCTCATGTGCGGAAATGGGGTTGACGGGAGACACCCAACATCAATGACATTGGCGCCGTCATGGCGGTAGTTCTCTGCCCGCTTCAGTATGGCCTCGACGGAAAGGTCCGGCGCGTCCACGATCTCGGCGAAGATCTGCACTTCATAGCGGCTCAAGTCTAGAGGGCCGGCCTCGCGGCCGAAGTACTGGGGCAGGTCCTTGAGTTCCTTCGGACCTCGTTCGACGGGTATGCCGAATTGCTGAGCAAGGGCGTCGACATTACCGCGGCAGTAGCCCGGCAGCACGA
>JAPSGG010000059.1 GCA_031177845.1 Chromatiales bacterium | reverse complement strand
CTGCCTTCGAACATCAGCCTTCGCCAAGCGTCTTGAGGAAGGGGCCATGTTACTTTCGCTGACCTGGCTTGACAAGCGAACCGCCGGGGTCACATCGGGGCGCAAGGGCCGACATTTGCGCGGCGCGCAGTAACTGGTAATCTAGGAAACTTGAATTTCATTGCCATACCATGACCAATTATCTCGTCGTCTCCGTGATCGGCGATGATCGCCCCGGCACTATCGACCGGCTCGCCCGCGCCATTCTCGACCAGAACTGTAACATCGAAGACAGCCGCATGGCGGTGCTGGGCGGGAGCTACGCGCAGTTCCTGCTGATCGCGGGCAAGTGGAACAACCTGGCCAAGCTGGAATCCACGCTTGCTAATCTTCAAGACCAGCTCCACCTGACCATCACTACGCGGCATACCGAGCCACGCACTTCAGACAACGACATGTTTTCGTACACGGTGGATGTGGTCGCGCTGAACCAACCGGGCATCGTGAGCAAGCTGACCTCATTCTTCGCCTCCCGCGGCATCAATATCCATGACATGTCGACCCACGCGTACAAAGCCGCGCATACTTCGACGCCCATGTTCTCCGTCCGCATGTTCATCGACGTTCCTTCGCGGTTGCAGATCTCCCGACTGCGCGAGGACTTCCTTGACCTGTGCGACGAGGACAATCTCGACGGGGTCATGGAACCGTTCAAGTTATAAGAATCTCCAAGCCCGCGCTTGTGAGTAGATCCACCACGCCCGAACTGGGCTTGACCTTCTGGTATTAGGATGCCCGAATCCATGACCACTCGAAACGGCGTGCCCACGCGCCTGTTCGTTATCGACACCAATGTCCTGATGCACGATCCGGCCGCCCTCTTCCACTTCAAGGAACATGATATCTTCCTGCCGATGGTGGTGCTCGAAGAGCTGGACCGCGCGAAGAAGGGCGTGTCCGAGGTCGCGCGCAATGTGCGCCAGGCCAATCGTTTTCTCGACGAGCTGATCACGGGCAGGAGCGACGAGGAGATCGCGCAGGGCCTGAGGTTGCCGGCCGGCAACCTCAATGGTCAACGATTTGCTTCTAGCGGCAAGCTGTTCTTTCAAACCCGGGTCCTGCCCGCTACCCTGCCCGATGCCCTCCCCGGCAATACACCGGATAACACGATTCTCGGCACCGCGCTCGCGCTGCAACGCGAGCGGCCCGGCATCTCGGTCACGCTGGTATCAAAGGATATAAATCTGCGCATCAAGGCCGCGGTGGTGGGCATCCACGCAGAGGATTACTACAGCGATCAGGTGCTGGAAGATGTCGACCTGCTGTTCAGCGGGGTGGCCGAACTGCCCGAGGACTTCTGGGATACGCATAGCAAGGACATCCATTCCTGGCAGGAACAGGGGCGCACGTTCTACAAACTTAGCGGTCCTCTGGTCACGAAATGGCATCCGAACCAATGCCTGGTGTTGCCGGGCGAACATCCGCTGAACGCAATCGTGAGAACGCTGGAACAGGGCTTTGCGGTGATCGAACTGGCTAGTGACTACACGCAGCCTCGCCAGACGGTGTGGGGAATCAATGCCCTCAACCGAGAGCAGAATTTCGCGCTGAATCTTTTGATGGACCCGGATGTCGACTTTGTGAGTCTAGTGGGCGTCGCCGGCAGCGGCAAGACTCTACTAGCATTGGCCGCCGGCCTTTCGCAGACGCTCGATGAGCAACATTACCGCGAGATCATCATGACCCGCGTCACAGTGCCGGTCGGTGAAGATATCGGTTTCCTGCCCGGCACCGAAGAAGAGAAGATGACGCCCTGGATGGGCGCGCTGATGGACAACCTGGAGGTACTGAACCGCACCGACGAGGGCGGCGACTGGGGCCGCGCCGCGACGACCGATCTCTTGCGCAGCCGCATCAAGATCCGTTCGCTCAACTTCATGCGCGGCCGCACGTTCCTGAATCGTTACATCATTCTTGATGAGGCGCAAAACCTCACGCCTAAACAGATGAAGACCCTCATCACGCGCGCGGGGCCCGGCAGCAAGGTCGTGTGCCTGGGCAACATCGCGCAGATCGACACACCCTATCTCACCGAAACCACCTCTGGACTGACCTATGTCGTCGATCGCTTCAAGTCGTGGGACCACAGTGGTCATATCACGTTGCTGCGCGGTGAGCGCTCCCGGTTGGCCGATTTCGCCTCTGAGGCGTTGTAATGTCATCATTGGCCGTCAGCAAGGCGTGGGCGGACTAGCGCAGCGAGGATCCCAATTCCGTGCCGACGATAGGCTTACACAAGATCTCTCGGCCCCGTTCGAGAGACAGAATGTTCAATGCCAAATCGGCTGTTAAAGTCCACTGGATCTCCAGTGTCTACTGACCACTAGGCCTTATTCGCGTCCATAATTCCGCCAGAATTTCAGCAAGGCCTCCGCCGCGTGCGAGTCGCCAGGCCGGCTGACGAAGAAAAATGAGCGCTCCAGCGGCGGATCGAGGCGAACGGCAGCCAGCGTGCCAAGCTCAAGCTCCTTGCCGATGCTGGAGCGCGGCACGATCGCGATGCCCATGCCCGCCTCCACCGCGTCCTTGATCGCATCGAAGCTGCCTAGTTCCAGAGATATATTGAGCGCATCGCGGCTCAGACCCGTCGCGGCCATGTATTTCATGATCAGCTCGCCGGTGCGACAGTTTTGGTCCCGGCAGACGAAGGGATATCGCGCCAGCGCCTCTGGGTTGACGCAATCGTGACCGGCCAGCGGATGTCTGGGCGGAGCGATAACCACCATGTGATCGGCAAGCCCTGGCTCGAGCTGTAGATTCTCGGCGTTGGTATTGCTTTCCACCGCGCCCACATCGATTTCACCGCTCTCGACCATGGGCAAGATCTCACGGTCGTCTGCGAGCTTGAGCCGCAGATCAAGTCCTGGGTACTCGCGCTTGAAGTCGCGCAGTAGGTTGCGCAATAGACACTCGATGATCGGAGCGCTGGCCCCCAGCGTTAGCGTGCCGTTGACCGCCGGGGCCGGCGCCTTGAGCGCCTGCTCCATCTCTGCATAGAGCTCTAAGATGCGCTCGGCGTACTGATAGACCTTGCGCCCGGCCGCCGTCAGCCTGACTCGGTTGTGCGCCCGATCAAACAGGCGGGTATCGAAATAGTCCTCGAGCTGGCGGATCTGAAAGGTCACTGCCGGCTGAGTCATGTGCAGCGCCTCCGCCGCCCTGGTGAAACTCAGCAGGCGAGCTACGGTGTAAAAGACGCGCAAGCGGCGATCGGCCATGTGACTATTCTAAGTAATTCCAATGAACTCAATAAAGGAATCATATCGATGCGCGTCACATACAAGGCCAGTGTCTTGCCTCCTGCACTCGCCGGCGACCCATTCTTCGGCGTTAGTGAACAAGCAAGGTTCATGCTGCTAAACTTCGCGCACGACTACCTCAAGAGGATTCAACTATGACAATTGACGTTCCAAAGCATGCCGACGAATTGCGGCGCACCGCCCGCGCGATGGTCGCGGACGGCAAGGGGATACTCGCGATCGACGAGAGCCTGGGCTCCTGCGAAAAGCGCTTCAAGAGCATTGGCGTGAAGTCCACCGAGGAGACGCGGCGCCAGTATCGCCAGCTGTTGCTGACCACGCCCGGCATCGAGGAATACGTGAGCGGCCCAATCCTGTTCGATGAGACCATTCGCCAGAAGACCGACGACGGCAAACCCTTCGTCAAGGTGATTCAAGACAAGGGTCAGATCCCCGGCATCAAGGTCGACATGGGCGCGCATCCGCTTGCCGGGTCGCCCAGCGAAAAGGTCACCGAAGGACTCGATGGCCTGCGCGAGCGCATCGAGGAGTACCGCAGCATGGGCGCGCGCTTCGCGAAGTGGCGGGCCGTGATCACCATCGGCGACGGCATTCCGACCCGCCAGTGCTATGAAGCCAATGCCCACAGCATGGCACGTTACGCGGCCTTGTGCCAGGAGGGGGGCTTGGTGCCCATCGTCGAGCCTGAGGTGCTCATCGACGGCGACCACGACATCGACACCTGCGAGGCCGTCACCAAGGAGATTCACCACGAATTGTTCGCCCAGCTTTACCGGCACCACGTCTGGCTTCCCGGCACGATTCTAAAGACCAGCATGGTGATCTCGGGAAAGGAGTGCCCGCAGCGGGCGGGCGTCGAAGAGGTCGCCGAGCGCACGGTGCAGACCCTCTTGGGCACCGTGCCTGCGGCGCTCGCCGGCGTGGTGTTCCTGTCCGGGGGACAGAGCCCCGAAGAGTCTACTGCCCATCTGAACGCCATGAACCGCAAGTATCGCGGCAAGCTGCCTTGGCCGCTGACGTTCTCTTACGCTCGCGCGATCCAGGAGCCGGCGCTTAAGCACTGGAAGGGCGATCCCAACAACGTGAAGCAGGCGCAAAAGCTGGTCTACCAGCGCGCCAAGTTCAATGGACTGGCTGCCTTGGGCCAATACAACAAGGAAATGGAACAGCAGGCCGCTTAGCGCCGGCCAAACGGATGGGGCACGGGCAGGTGTACTCGTGTCCCTATCCGCCGCCTCGCCCTGCCGACAGGCGCTGCTGGACACAAGATGAAGCGGGCTGTTCCAGCGTCTTCAATAAGCTATGCTGGAAGTAGCAGCTTCCCGCCATAGGCACGTCAGGGAGAACCGCCATGATCAGGCAAGTCGCACCCGGCGCCGTGGCCGTGCTGTTGACGATGGCAAGCGTTGAGGCCGCCATCTACAAATGGACCGATGAAAAAGGCAGGGTACAGTATTCGCAGAACCCGCCTCCGGGCGTGGAGGCCACCGAGTTCAAGCCAACCGCGCCACCGCTAGGCGCCGGCAAGTTGGATGAGGCGCTGCAGAAGCGGCTGAAAGGATTCGAGGAGCGCCGCGAGGCCCGCAAAAGGTTTAAGGCCCAGCAGGCCGAGCAGCAAGCGGCTGAAAAGATCCGGGCGGAAAACTGCCAACGGGCGCGCGTCAATCTCGCCACACTGCAGAGTTACGGCTGGGTTTCCCTCAAGGAGGGGGATCACTATCGCGCGCTGACCGAGGAAGAACGTCAGGCCAAGATCGTCGAGGCCCAGGGTCACATCGAAGAATTCTGTAAGGAAGTCGCCAGCAGCGAATAGTCAGTCCGGCATAATTTTCCCGCTCGACATGCGCAGTGCGCAGCTCTCGCCGCCCCTTTGAAAAAGGGGGCTGAATAAAACCTGCTCGCGACGAATACTGCCGCCCGCTTGAGGGAGGGGCAGCGAGGCTGCATTTGGAGCCGAGCGGGGGATTTTCTCCGATCCTGCTTTTCAAGTGCCTTCCAGGCTTTGCCTGCGATGGCGGTAGCGGTTACGCTATCGCCTGCACATGCATAGGTCGCCCATGGTCCCGGCGACGCGCTGTTGTAAGGGTAGTCGCGACCTACGATTCCACGATTCTCTAAAATCATGCGCGCATCTGAATTTCACCTCGCGACCCTTAAGGAAACCCCCGCCGATGCCGAGGTCGTCAGCCATCAGCTGATGCTCCGCGCGGGGCTGACGCGCAAGCTGTCCGCGGGTCTCTACACTTGGATGCCGTTGGGGTTGCGGGTACTGCGCAAGGTAGAAGCGATTATCCGCGAGGAGATGAACCGCGCTGGCGCGCTGGAGCTGCTGATGCCGGCCGTGCAGCCGGCCGAGCTGTGGCAAGAATCGGGGCGCTGGGAGCAGTACGGACCCGAACTGCTGCGGTTTAAGGATCGGCATGAGCGCGCCTTCTGCTTCGGTCCCACGCATGAAGAGGTGATCACCGATCTGGTGCGTTCGGAGCTGCGTAGCTACAAGCAGCTGCCCGTCAACTACTACCAGATTCAAACGAAATTCCGCGACGAGACCCGTCCGCGTTTTGGCGTCATGCGCGCGCGCGAATTCGTGATGAAAGATGCCTACTCGTTTCATCTGGATCGCGCATCGCTACAGGCCACCTATGACGCGATGTTCGATGCCTATACGCGCATCTTCAATCGCCTGGGACTCAAGTTTCGGGCGGTGCTGGCCGACACCGGCGCCATCGGCGGTAGCCGCTCGCACGAGTTCCACGTGCTGGCGTCCTCCGGAGAGGACGCCATCGCCTTTTCCGACGAGAGCGACTACGCCGCCAATCTGGAGCTGGCCGAGGCGCGTCCGCCCGAACAACAGCGGCCCTCCCCCACTGTCGATGTGCAGACCATCGATACCCCTAATACGCACACGATCGAGGACCTGAGCCGCCTGCTCGATATCCCGGCAAACCGATGCCTCAAAACGCTGCTGGTGAAGGGCGAGGGTGGGGAAATCATCGCGCTTACCCTACGCGGCGATCACGTGCTCAATGCCGTCAAGGCGGAGAAGATCGAGGGCATCGCCCGGCCGTTAACTTTCGCCAGCGAAGACGAGATCGCCAAGGTCGCCGGTTGCAAGCCTGGCTCATTGGGACCGCGGGGTCTGAAGACTAGAGTAATTGCGGACCACGCGGCTATTCAGCTTGCGGACTTTGTGTGCGGCGCCAATATCGAGGGCAAGCATTTGACGGGCGTCAACTGGGGCCGCGACCTCCCGGAACCGGAGCGTGCCGACATCCGCAACGTGGTCGAGGGCGATCCCAGCCCGGATGGAAAAGGCAAGCTTTCGATCGCGCGTGGCATCGAAGTGGGCCATATCTTTCAACTGGGCGACAAATACAGCCGCGCGATGAACGCGGCCGTGCTGGATGAGCAGGGTCGCGAACAGCCGATGATCATGGGCTGCTACGGCATCGGCGTGACGCGCGTGGTGGCGGCCGCCATCGAGCAGAACCACGACGAGCACGGCATCATCTGGCCGGCGCCCATCGCGCCTTTTCAGATCGCGTTGATACCGATCAACATGCATAAATCGCAGCGCGTGGCGAATGCCGCGCGTTCACTGTACGATGAACTGCAGGCGGCGGGCTTCGAGGTGTTGTTCGACAATCGCAATCTGCGCCCGGGGGTCATGTTCGCCGATCAGGAACTGATCGGCATACCCCATCGCGTGGTGCTGAGCGAACGCGCGCTGGATGCTGGCCAGATCGAATACAAAGGTCGCACCGATGCCGGGCCCACCCACGTCAAGCTCGCGGAGATCATAGAGTTCCTCTGCCGCTGCATCCCTGGGCCTCCCCTCAACCGATGAAGAGCAATCTCTCAACATGATGCTAAAGATCGCCCTCTCGCTGATGTTTTCGCTCGCGCTTTATGGCTGCCAGTTCGTGCCCCTGACGCCGGGAGGCGAAAAGGCGCGGGTACTGAGCGCTGCCGAGGTGCAACAGTGTCAGAAGATCGGCAATAGCACGGCCTCGGTGAAGGACAGCATCCTTGGACTCAAGCGGCAGGAAACCGTGATGGCGGAGGAACTCTCCCGGCTCGCGCGCAATAATGCCGCGGTGATGGGAGGCGATACAGTGGTGCCCGCTTCCGAGATCGAGCAGGGCCGGCAGACCTTCCACATCTATAAGTGTGTGCCGGGCCCGTAGGGGCAAAAAGTGGGCCTCAGAGCTCAGGCTTCGGAACATCCGGCGAGAACGTGTTGTCCACGTAAGTAATGTGCCTTTTAACTGAAGTGAATTGTGTCGCTCGAGCGAGTAAACGAAAGTCCCAGGAAAGAGGGTACCGGTACTATGCGAGCCGCGACGCCCAAGACTTGCAATCGCGCGAGGTGAGTGTCATGTCCGACGCCCGATCCTATTCGATCCACGCCTTGGAACTAGGGCCCATGGAAAACTTCGTGTATCTGGTTCA
>JAPSGG010000310.1 GCA_031177845.1 Chromatiales bacterium | reverse complement strand
GCAGCGGATTTTGCGGCAATGGAGGCTGCGCTAGTCGCCTTCGTCGCGGCCTGCGACTCTGGCCCGTTGGATTCTGTGTCATCGGCGCCGACCTGAAACCACCCGACAACCACTGCCGCCGCAACAGCATAGGCTATAAAACCAATCTTGCGCATTTGTATGCTCCTCCTCCGATGGGCCCAGCCAGATCGTTAGTAGCTTGTCAGATTCGGCTGCGGCGGAACGTCGTCCAGACCGTTGCTCGCGACGTAAGTGCTCGTCACCTGCAGGGGATTCCGGTTCCACAGGTTGTAGAGCTTGTCGACCAGCCCCTCGGGATCAACGTGCACTGATCCGGTCCCCAGAGCGTCGTTGGGATCCAAGGGATCGGCGCGATTCATCTGCACGGTAAGCTGAGGCAGTCCCTCGGGCGCATAAGGCCACGGCCAGGCCGTGGATAACATGCCGTGGAAGTGAATGTCGCCGATGCGGTTGGTGACCAACTGGTGGGTGTGACCGTGGATCACCGCAACACTCTTGAAGCGGCGCAGGATAGCTTGCACCTGGTCGGCATCCTCGGTCCAGAAGTTCCATGGCTTGTAGTAGTAATACAAGGGGGAATGCGAGAACACGATGATCGGCGTACCCGCCGAATACGGTTTCAGGTCGTTCTCCAGCCATGCGCGCTGCTCGGCGCCGACCTTGAAGCGGCTCTGGATGCCGTTGTCCAGGCCCGCCACGGTCTTCATGCGTTCCATGGGTGACATGCCGCGTTCGGTCCAGAAGTCATCTTCGTAGACGCTTTGCAGCACGACGAAGTGCACGCCTTTGTGGTCGAACGAATACGTGGGCTCGCCGAACAGGTCCATCCAATGCTCGCCCAGATCTAAAAACCAGTCGTGCTCGCCGACCATATTCTTCACCGGTGCCTTGATGCCCTTCAGGATCTCGGCGCCGAGCTTGAGCTCATTGGGCTGCCCGAGTTGGGCGAGATCGCCGCCATTCAAGACGAAATCTGGCTGCGGGTCCATGTTGTTGATATCGTCGACGGCGCGCAGCAGTTGGCGGACGAAGCGGTCGTTCAATTTCACATCATAAAGATGGGAATCCGAGAGATAGGCAAACGTGAAGTCTCCGCTGCCCGGGTAAGCACCGCCGGCTGCTGATTTCTCCGCGGCGTTGACTACGCGCACCGGCAGAAAACTGTGATAGTGATATTCCACACCCTTGGCGAGCGCGGCGGCCATGGCGGCCATGGACACCTTCATGAAGCTGCGGCGGTCCAGCTTCTGCAAGCCCTGAAACAGCGCATCGCGTTGCTCGTAGTATTTGGTCTCGACACTCTTGATGATCGGCCGTCGTTTCATCGCGGTGACTCCTCTGCAAGGCCGGGTTTACCCAAGGCCCGATACTCGAATGGCAGGATCTTGCCCTGGGCCATGTCGGTATTACGGAAAGGCCGTTTGACCTCCGCCAGCTTGCGCTGCTCTTCCATCGCCGTCTGATTCTGCTCGGCGAAGCGGTCATCGGTCAGCGTGAACATGAACGCGACCATCGCATCGATCTCTTTTTCGCTCAAGCCCAGGGGTATGATGCCGCCGTCCAGGAACGGGTTTGGCTCACCACCTCTGTTGTAGTGGTCCATGATGTCCCACAGGGTCTTCATGGAGCCATCGTGCATATAGGGCGCCGTTACCCCAACGTTACGCATCTGCAGGGTCTTGAAGGCGCCGATGTCGGCCCGGTCTTTGGTCACCAGGAAGCGGCCGAGCTCGGAGAACTTGGTCTTCAGCGCGATCTCGTCGATCCTCTGAACGCCACCGCGCCCCTTCAGCATATCCAGCGCCTGTTCGGCAAGCTGCTCGAAGTTTTGCTTGCGGGCGGCCACGCCAATGTTGTGGAAATCATTGTCCATGCCCAGCGGGTTCGAGGGGTTGAGCTGATGGCAGCCCATGCAGCGGCCCTTGCCATTGAACAATGCCCAGCCGCGCTTGGCCTGGTCGGAGATCGCATCCCCGTCACCAGCCAAAAAACGGTCGAAGGGCGTATCGAGGAATACCAGTGTGCGTTCGAAGGCAGCGATCGCGCGCCCGAGGTCCGCGTAATTGGGGCTGCGGCCGTAGGCTGCTTTGAACAACCTTTGATATTTGGGATCGTCCTTGATGGCATCAATGGCCGCCTGCCCGTTGGGCATGCCCATCTCGATGGCATTGACGATCGGCAGTTTGGCCTGTTCCTCCAGACTGGGCGCCCGGCCATCGAGAAACAGCGTTTCCATGAAAAAGGCGTTCATCGTGGTCGGAGAATTGCGCTGACCCAGCGCCCCGCCGATGCCTTCCGAAGTTTCGCGCTGATCCGTCAAGCCCTTGCTGACGTCGTGGCAGGTGGCGCAGGCGACCGTGCCATCCTTGGATAGCCGTGTCTCGAAATATAGCTCGCGGCCGAGCTCGACTCGCTCCGGCGTCATGCGGTTATCCGCGGGCACCACCACCGCGTCCCAGATCTCGGGATCGACCCGCGGTGGCGGTTGCGTGACGTCCCGCTTAGGGAGAAGCTTGGCAAGGATTGCCTTCTGCGCCTCCATGTCGAGGGCGCCGTGCGGGCCACGCGGTCCTTGGGCGATATCTTCGAGGGAGATGGCGTATGCGAGGCTGGTGACTAACAGGAGTGAGAGGGTGACCGCGAGAACGGGTCTCTTAGCCAACAGTGACGGTTGCTGCATAATCGAGCCCCCTTTTGGCTGAATGTGCTCTGCGATCGACTAAGCACATCTGGCTGACAATAGTACTTATAGGAGACTACTTACCGTATTTCCAATTGAACTTGTAGATGCGATTGATTGATTTTGGCAAAGGGCGCCGCGCATGCCTTAAAAATGCAGCGTTGTGAAGGTGCATTCCATGCTTACGAAGAATGCGCGCAGCTCGCTCAGCTGGAGCCAGAGGTCAGGGCCACGGCCTAGCGAATCAGCGAAGGGGCCACCAGCCGATGACTTCTACGCCCGGATCCTAAGTCCGGTTGACAGTCAAGCGTTGCCTTCGCGCGCCTGTGGCTCTTTACTCGGCGTGATCTCGGAAGGCTCGTCCTCGAAGGTCAGCTCCGTAATGCGGGTCTCATCCACGCCCGTGATCTTGGCCGCGTGCCCGTTGAGCTGCACGGTCTCACCGACCTGGGGCACACGGCCGAGCAGTTCGATGACGTGGCCTCCGATGGTCGCCTCGTGCGGGTTGGGGATGTCCACGCCGAGGCGCCTGG
>JAPSGG010000058.1 GCA_031177845.1 Chromatiales bacterium | reverse complement strand
CCGCTGAGTATTGTAGCCGATGATCAGCGCGCGCTCCCCATCGGCCGCAAACAGCGCGGATATCACCGGCCCCGCAACATAGCGCTGGAAATACTGACCATCCTGATCGATCTGCCCGCCGTTCCATGGCCGCACATGTCCGCCACCGGCGCCCGTGGCGCACTTCACGAGCCAGCGGTGCACCTGCATTTCGGGATCGACCCCGTCTTCCGGCGAGGTAAAGCGAATCGGTGGGCAGGGAATTCCGAGCGCGCGAAGCGCGGCGGCAAACGTGACAGGGTCTTTGACCGCCCGCAGTACGTCCGGCGTATTGCCGATGATGCGATAGTCTGCGCTCAGGCGCTCGAGCAGATCGGGCATACACTCCCCGCCCGACCCATAGATCAGGCCGGCCTGCGGACAGGCGAGGGTCAGTTCGGCCAGCCCGGTCAGAAGGGCCTTTTCATCCATGACTCCCTCGGCATTCACTGGTGCCGCCCGCACCTGATCCGCACAGGCAAGCGTATCCACGTCGCCGAAGGCATCGATGACCCGCGGCCGCCAGCCGCCCCTGCGCGCGGACTGCGCCAGGGCGCGACCGGATATGGCAATGATGACCAGTGTGTCAGTGTAAGCCGTCATGCTTGGCCGACACACTCGCGCGCGATCTTGAAGGCATGCTCGAAATGCAGGTAGACCGGCTTGTCAGCATCGACCATCTGCTTTAAGAGGCGTTGCTGCACATGATACTTGACGTCGCCAACCGCCAGCGCACCGATACCCACTGCGCCGCTCTTGGAGCCTTCGATCTCCACACCGTCGGCCTTGGGGTCCACGCCAGCGATGCCGGGCGGCGGTACGGCATTCACGTCCGCCGCCACCATGAGCTTGGGCGCGGAGGCGACTAGCTCGCGGCTCAACACCTCAACCCCGGCCTTGGCGGTCGCGAAGACGACGTCCGCGATCTTGATCAAGTCGCCCTTGTGGTCGTCCGCATCGCCCTCGATGCCCGTTAGGTCCGCCCCGTAGCGATGATTGCAGACCTCGGCCACCTGTTTCGCCTTATCAATCTTGCGGCCGATGATCTTGACCCGTGCACCCGCCTTAGCTGCCAGCACGGAGGCCGCCGCGCCGACCGGCCCGGTGCCGCCCAGCGCGAGCACGCATTTGCCTTGCAGGGTGGTACCGTGCTTATCCGCCAACTGCTGTTCGACTTTCGCGACCATGCCGGCCGCGGTGGTAAATGCGCCGCTGGGATCAGCGAACACCGATACCTCGAATGGCGGCACCATGGATTCCTTGGCCACCTTGAGCATGTCCATAGCCATATGCAGATCACGCCCACCCAAGAAGATGCCGGTACGTCTTACGCCACTGGGGCCTCGCGAGAAGATCGCATCTTGCACCAGATCGCGGATCTCTGCGGTTTCAACGTTGGTATACGGAATCACGACCTGCCAACCTGCGTCAATGGCCATATTGACGTCGAACGGACTGGCGTTCTTCGCCGGCGTAAATATGTGCAAGATGTAGGGGTTCGCCATGATTGGATCCTGTTGGGTTAACGTCTGATTGCTGGCATCGAGGGCCGACGATACAGTCGCGCAACGCTTGGAGGCGGCCGCTAACGCCCGTTGACGTTGTGAACCGCCTCCGCGTACTGATAACGCTCCACCACGCCGCCATAATTGCGCGCCCGCACCACCTGCAGGCGGATCGCATGCTTCATGAAGCGGGTCTGCGCCTCCTGGGCCAGCGCGCGCGCTTGCGCCTCGTCACTGATCAGCGCGAAGCCGGTAGGGCCCCACGAACTCTGCCCCACGCCATAGATCCCGCGCTTCTCGAACCAGGCAAGCACGACACCCACCGCGGGGCTGGCGAATCGGCCGCCTTGTGCTGGCGCGAAATGATCGCCAATCGCCTTCTGCAGCTCGTTGATTCCGCGGCCCACGTCCAGCGGTTGCGCGTCCGCCAGCGCGGGTAGCACTTGCATCAAGACCAGGCGGCACAGCCGCGATGCCTTGTCGGCCGGAAAGCGCGGTAATCTTTCGAAAGCGCCTGTTTCCTTCGCACCATGCAGTCCCTTGCCGCGGCGATCGTGTACCAGCACGATCCGCCACTGCGCGGGAAACTCGAGCCGCACCGTGATCGGCGGTAACTCATCCGTTTGTCCACGGCCGCCGTCGACGAGGAAACCACCTTGATCGAAGGCGCCGACCCCGATGCCTGAGCGCGCGCCACGATCCAGCATTTGGCCGATGGCGCGGGTATCGAGATCGAGGTCGTGCAGTCGCGCGATGGCGGTGCCCACAGCCAGCGCAAGCTGAGTGCCCGAACCCAGACCCACATGTTCGGGAATAGATTCATAGATCCGGATCGATACCGCATTGGGCAGGCGCAGTTGCGTGAATACACGCCTCGCGTAGTCTAGCGCGCGTTCGGCCCCAGGACCGGTGGCGACGAACGACGCGGCCTTCGACACCGCCAGCCGGGTCGCGATGCCCTCGACCGCGAGCCCCAATCCACCGAAGCGTCGCCCAAGCCCACCGTTCAAGTCCATGAAGCCCAGGTGCAGCCGTGCGGGCGCCTCCACTTTAACGCACCAGCGCATACTGGGTTGCTGACATATCCATTGACCCATGCAGGGTTGTAGCAACTAATATGCCCACGTCCGTATTTCCTTGACACGCGCACAGTTAGGGGTAAGGTTCAGTACCTTGAAGGTGATGGTGTGTCATTCGTGTAACGTCGCGGCCGCCCACGGTGACACCAGGTTAGGGGATGGGGTACAGGCCGTAGGAACCGAAGCAACGAGCGATTTCTGGCTTAGCCTCTCTTCCGATCTCCTATTCCCTATGCCTTTTCGGGTTAAGGTCCTCACGCACCTGCTCAGTTACGGTCACAGCAACAGGCTGGCCTAGATACCGCGCCGGCTGGCACACTTATCGCACGACCGCCAAACATCCATTGAAAATCCCCATGAGCAAGCATCACAAATCGGAGCAACACCGCGGGATGGTGGTCGAGCCGGTCACGTCCGCGGAGTTCGAAGACGTCGCCTGCCCGTTCTGTGGATTGGGCTGCGACGACCTGCGGATCCGGGTCGACAACGGGGCGCTCGAAGTTCTAGGCGAGACCTGCGACCTGGGCCGCCGTGGATTCCAGCAGGCCGCCTACGCTCATCGGCCGCCCCCGCAGATCGACGGCCGTCCTGCGACCCTCCCTGAGACCGTCGAACGCGCGGCGGAACTCCTGCGCGGCGCGAACCTGCCTCTGATCGCAGGCCTTGCCACTGACGTCAACGGCGCGCGCGCCGTCATGGACCTGGCCAAGAGCGCTGGCGCGGTCGTTGATCACATGAATAGCGCAGGCCTGTTTCGCAACCTGCAGATCTTGCAGGATGGCGGTTGGATGACAGCATCCCTCACAGAGGTTCGTAACCGCGCGGACTTGATCGTGCTGGCGGGCGCGCGCGTATTCGAATTATTTCCGCGCCTGGTGGAACGGGTCTTTCATCCCACGCGGTGCGTATTGCCCAATGCAGGCAAGGCGCGGGAGCTGGTGCTGATCGGACCATGGAAACCATCCACACTACCCCCGGAGTTGGCGGACTGGAGACCGACGATCATCCCCGTTGCGCTGCCCGCCATCGGCGAAGTGGTGGGGAGCCTGCGTGCCATGGTCGCCGGCCGACCACTGCACGTTTGCGGCGTCGAGGGTGTGGACATCAATACCCTGCACAACCTGGCCCGGCGGTTGCAGCAAGCCCAATACTCGGTCCTGGCCTGGGCTGCGGGTGAACTGGATTTTCCACACGCCGAGTTGACCGTGCAGAGCCTGGTTGAGCTGGTGCGCGATCTAAACCTCACCACCCGCGCCGCCGCGCTCCCGTTGGGCGGCGCGCAAGGCGATGTCACTCTGAATCAGGTATGCGTATGGATGAGCGGTCGCCCCTTGCGCACGTCCTTTAGCCGCGGCTACGCCGAGCACGATACCACGACCTTCGACTACCGCCGGCTTCTCACCTCGGGCGCGGCGGATGTGCTGCTGTGGCTGTCGAGCTTCGCGGCGCAGACGCCCCCGCCGGAGGCGGACATTCCGACCATTGTGCTGGGCCATCCCGCCATGAGCTTGGTGCAGGCGCCGGCCGTCTATATCCCCATCGCCGTTCCGGGCGTGGATCACGCGGGCCATTTCTTCCGCAGTGACGGCGTGGTTGCGCTGCCGCTGCAGCAGCTCCGTGAGTCGCCGCTGCCATCCGCCGCGAAGGTGCTGCGCTCCATCGCCGCTGCGCTGGAAACAGAGGACAGGGCATAGGGAACAGAGATAACGAGATGCCTGCAGCCCCTACCTCCATGGCGCCACTCCCCCACTCGCGCCGCCACCAGGCTCATACGGAGAACCCGATGAAGGCAACCATATGCTGATCAAATTGACCGGCGGCGCACTCTATGATCCGGTGCAAGGGCTGGACGGCGAAACCAAGGATCTGTTCATCCGCGACGGGCGCTTGACTGCGGCGCCCCCAGACGATGAGATGATCGATCAGGAATATGACCTGAGCGGCAAAGTCGTGATGGCTGGTGGCATTGATCTGCACACCCACATCGGTGGCGGCAAGGTCAACCTGGCGCGCGTCATGCTCGCCCGCGACTCGCAGTTTGATCGTTTGGCATGCGATGAGCCCATTGATGCGGGTATGGGACGCGCGGTGCTGCCGACCACGGTCGCCGGCTACCGCTACGCCGAGATGGGCTACACCACCTGCCTTGAACCCGCCATCGTGCCTGCCAATGCGCGTCAGGCGCATATGGAGATGGCCGATACGCCGCTGGTGGACACCGGTGGCTACGCTATTCTGGGCAACGATGATCTGCTGCTGCAAATGCTCTCGGAAGGCGCCGAGCAGCCGGTCATCAATGACTACGTCGCGTGGATGCTGCGCGCCACGCAGTGTATCGGCATCAAGGTGGTCAATCCGGGCGGAATCAATGCCTTCAAGTTCAACGCGCGCAAGCTTGACGTCGATGAGCCTATACCTCACTACGGCGTCCGCCCACGAGACATCATCCGCACCTTGACCCGGGCGTTGACCGAACTGGGCGTGCCGCACCCTCTACATACGCACACCAGCAACTTGGGTACGGCAGGTAACTTCGAGTCGACGCTCGCAACCATCGCCGCGGCCGAGGGTTATCCCATACACCTGACCCACGTTCAGTTCCACAGCTACGGCATGGAGGGCAAACGCAGGTTTTCCTCGGCCGCCGCGCGCATCGCCGAGGCAGTCAATGCAGCCGATAACGTGACCGTGGATGTGGGTCAGGTGATGTTCGGGCAGACGGTGACGATGTCCGCCGACACGATGCATCAGTACGCACAACGCGCCCACGCCCACCCGAACAAGTGGATCTGCATGGACATCGAATGTGAGGCCGGCTGCGGCATCGTGCCTTTTGAGTACCGGGATCAAAACTTCATCAATGCCCTGCAGTGGACGATCGGCTTGGAGATGTTCCTACTGGTAGACGATCCGTGGCGGGTGTGTCTGACCACGGATCATCCCAATGGCGCGCCGTTTACCACTTATCCGCACCTCATCCGGCTGTTGATGGACAAGAGCTTTCGCAACGACATGCTGGCCACGATTCATCCAGTTGCTGCGAAGATGAGCCAGCTTCAAGGCCTCTCGCGCGAATACTCCTTATACGAGATCGCAATCTTGACCCGGGCGGCACCCGCCCGTCTGCTAGGCCTCGAGGACAAGGGCCACCTGGGCGTGGGCGCCGTGGCCGATATCGCCGTCTATGACTCTCAAGACGATCGGGAGCGCATGTTCGCGAGCCCCGCGTTGGTGTTCAAGGATGGCGACTTGATCGTCCAGGATGGCCAGGTGGTTAAGTTGCCGCGGGGATGCACCCATGTTGTGAGGCCTGAATACGACTCAGCCATCGAGCGGCGCCTCAAGGAGTGGTTTCACGATTGCCATACGATAAGCATGGGCAACTACAAGATCTCCGATGACGAGATGGCGCAAGGCATCGGCAGCCCGGTGGTAGTACATCCGTGTTCGCGGCCGCGCTCGTGAGCGGCCTGTTTAACCACAGAGCACACAGAGAACACAGAAAGTTTAAGAGCTATAAATGAATAAGAATTCGTTACCGCCATTGCGACCAGGTCTGCAGTTTGCGTCATAGGATTGGCCTGGTCCTCGCGGAGCAGAGATTATGTTTATTCTCAGATGTTCAAGAACTTTAACATTGACAATCTTTGTGGTCATTGTGATCTCTGTGATTCATCCTTAGCATGGTCATCAACGGCGTCGAGATCGAGAATACCTTCGCCGAGGCCTTCGATATGAAGGCCACGCGCATCATCATCACCGCCATCAATTTCAAATGGGCGCGGCACGCGGCTGTGACCATGACGGGTTTCGCCACCTCGGTGATCGGTTGTGGGGTCGAGGCCGGCATCGAGCGCATGATGCACAGCGATGAGACGCCCGATGGCCGACCGGGCGTGGCTGTGCTGTTATTCGCCACGTCGGGCAAGGTGCTCACCAAGCAGTTGGAGACCCGCGTCGGGCAGTGTGTACTCACCTGCCCCACCACTGCGGTATTCGCCGGGACCGAGGGCGAGGAAAGAATCCCGCTGGGCAAGCACGTGCGCTATTTCGGAGACGGTTATCAGGTCTCCAAGATCATCGGAGGCAAGCGCTTTTGGAGGGTGCCGGTGATGGACGGCGAGTTTCTGTGCGAGGAAACCACCGGCAAGACCCAGGCCGTGGGCGGCGGCAACTTCCTGGTGCTGGCCAGAACCGTGTCTCAGGCTCTGCTGGCCAGCGAGGCGGCCATTGATGCCATCTACCACTTGCCCCACTGCATCATGCCTTTTCCCGGTGGCGGCGTGCGTTCCGGCTCAAAGGTCGGCTCCAAGTACAAGGGTCTATTTGCCTCGACCAATGATTCCTATTGCCCCACCCTTAAGGGCCTCAAGGGCTCGCGCCTGACGCCCGACGTGGGCTCCGCCATGGAGATCGTCATCGATGGATTGACCGCCGCGGATGTCAAGCACGCCATGCGCACCGGCATTCACGCCGTGTGCTCGCTGGGCACCGCGGAGGGCATCGTCGGCATCACCGCCACTAATTTCGGCGGCAAGCTGGGTGCCCATCATTTTCATCTGTGGGAGATCATGGGTGATTCCGCTGGTACTTGAGCTGCGCGAGGCACCGCAGCAACCGGTCGATATGAGCCCGCTACTGCCTGACCAACTGAAAGATCGGCGGCCACAGGACATCGGCGCCCTGAAGCTATGGTCGGGCAGACGCCAGGTGCCCGTCGGCGAGCTGTTCGCCATCAGCGGCGACGATCCGTCAAGGCTCGTCATCCGCAACGCCAGTGCGGCACTGGAGCGCATCGGCGCCGGCATGTCCTCCGGGTGCATCGAGGTCGAGGGTAATGCGGGCGCTTATCTGGGACGCGAGATGCGCGGCGGCAAGATCCACGTGCGAGGTCACTGCGGCGATTTCTGCGCCAGCCGGATGCGTGCGGGTTTCATACAGGTCGACGGCGACGTGGAAGATTTTCTGGGTGCCGCCGTCACCGGCGAGCGCCAGGGGATGAGCGGCGGCATGGTGCTGGTCAAGGGCAATGCGGGCGATCGCGCCGGCGATCGACTGCGCCGCGGGACGATCCTGATCGAGGGCAGCGCGGGCGATTACTGCTGTTCGCGCATGATCGCGGGCACCGTCGCGGTGCTGGGCGATATCGGTAAGTCGATCGGCTTCGCCATGCGCCGCGGA
>JAPSGG010000309.1 GCA_031177845.1 Chromatiales bacterium | reverse complement strand
GATTGATCTGCCACGGTAGACAACTTAGTGCCTTCGCGCTTGGCTTCAATGATGCCGACCGCAGCGCGGTTGACCATCAGCAGGTAATCGCAACGTCTAGATTTCAGCGGCACCTCAGGACGATGCGCGTGCAGCGTTCGGGTTGACATGCTTGTAATCCTGCACTGCCCAGCCGGCCGCGGTGAGCAAATCATCGATTTCGGCTGTGGCCTGTTCTTCGTTTGGCATTGTTCCCCTCTGGGAGGATTCTGCTGAAGGGAGTACGAGATTACAAGGTAAGTGCTGTGGATCAGGAACGGACGCGGAAGACCGCGCCTAGAAGTAATTAAGCGATCTCGGCCATTCCCTGGCCCGGATTGACCGAGATTGCTGCGATTCGACAGTTCGGCAATCGCGGAGATCGCTCCTACATGTCGGTAGTCAGCTTTTCGCCAAGAGCTTAAACCGCCGCTGCGGGCGCTTCATTCCGCTTCGCAAGCTGAGCACCAATGAACCGAGGTCGCGCTAATTGCTGGCCTGTGCTTCGCCACTCCAAAGCTCTTCCAGGCGCTGGGCGCGGCCGCAGCTCCATTTATAGAACTTATACCGCAACGGATTTTTCTCGTAGTAGTTCTGGTGGTAGTCCTCGGCCTTCCAAAACTCGCTGGCTGGGAGGACGTCGGTGACGATAGGTTGCTCGAACCGCCCGGATTCCTGCAGCTCTTGCTTCGATCGCTCGGCAAGACGCTTCTGCTTCGGATTGTGATAGAAGATGGCGGAGCGGTATGAGCTGCCCCGATCACAGAACTGACCGCCGGCATCCGTTGGATCGATGTTGTGCCAGAAGGTCTGCAACAGATCCCTGTAATCGACCTTGTCGGGATCATACACGACGCTCACGGCCTCATAGTGGCCGGAACCGCCGGCGGAGACCTGTTCGTAGGTAGGGCTCGGCACATCACCGCCGGTGTAGCCGGACGTGGTGGCGATGACGCCTTCCACTTTGTCGAAAGCCTCCTCGACACACCAGAAACAGCCGCCGCCGAAGGTGGCGACGGCTTGGCCTTCGCGCATCGCGGCGGGCACATCCGCCTGTACGGCGGCCAATGAAGCTACTGCAAAGCTGAGTAACAGGACCAGAGATTTTTTCATCATGAGCCTTCGTAATTTGTTAAAGCGAAATCTGATCAACTTGTCATCCCGAGGAGTTGCCCGACGGATCCTTTCAGACGCTCAGGATTCCTCGCAATTGCTCGGAATGGCATGCTGAGAAAGTCCCTAATGGGACAACACTCTTACGCTCAAGTGCGACAGTCGGATGCTGCGGCATGGACGCACCCTGACGCGCTGTGGCCGCACCGATCCAGAGCTTCAGGAACTTTCGCCGCCCACGCGCGATTTAAGATGCTCGGCTAAGCGCCGCATAGCGGGAGACGGATCGTTTGGATCGAGGTGCACATTGATGATGCTGGGCGCGTCGCGCATAGCGATCGCCTGCATCAATGCCGCTTCGAAGCTTTCCTCGGTGGGCGCGTCGAATCCGTGCAGCGGACCGAATAGCTCGCCCAGACGGCTGAAGCGCCAGTCGCTGATGTCATTGAAAGGCCCATCGAGGATAAAGCGTTCGGTGCTATAGCCGCGGTTGTTGAACACGATGACGATGGGCGCCAGTCCCAGGCGGCAGTGTGTGGCGAGCTCGGTGCCGGTCATCTGAAAAGCGCCGTCGCCAACCATCACCAGCGCGCGACGATCCGGTCGTGCAATCTGCGCACCGAGCGCGGCGGGCACCGCAAAGCCCATGGTTGTGTAGAACCCGGAGGCGAGAAATTCGGTGCGCGCGTGCACTCGCAACTCAACTCCGGAAAACAGACAGTCGCCGACATCGCAAACCACCATCATCTCCGGCTGCAGGGCCTCGTTCAGACGCCCAATAAGGCGCGCGATGCTCATGGGCCTCCCCGGCTGCGGAAAATCCGGCGCTTGAGGCCCGGTTGGCAATGCGGGCAGCGGCTCGCGGCGCGGCGTGACAGAGCGCGCCAGTGCGTTGATGAAATCTTCAAGCGAAATGCGGGCATAGCGATGGTGTCGGATAACGACCTCGCCCTGTGCCGCGCGCACCATGCGGTGCGGGTCCAGGCGCGCGGTGTAAACACCCGTATCCACATCGTTGAGGGTTACGCCCAGCATCAGCACCAGTTCCGACTGCTCGACCATGTAGCGGGCGGTTTCGGAACTCATCGCGCCCTCGTAAACGCCTAGATAGGCCGGATGCCGCTCGGCCACGACGGATTTGCCAGTCAGTGTGGCCGCGATGGGCAACCGCGCGCGCTCGACAAGATCCACCAGCGCATCCTGCAGGCCGCGCCGATGAACCTCCACACCCGCGATCACCATCGGAGATGCGCTGTTCGCAAGCAGCTCCACCGTCTCCCCAACCGCCTCGGCCAGCGCGCCCGCATCGCTCGGCACGTGCTCGATCGGGTCGGCCGGCACCTCGAAACCCGGCTCCATGACCCGATCCCGCGGTATCTCGATATATACCGGCTTGCTCTGGGCGCGCGCCGCGGCGATGGCCCGGTCGATCAGCCGAAAGGCCATGACCGGATCATCCATCACCGCGGTCATGCAGGTGATGCGCTCGAAGATCTCGCGTTGAAAGGTAAAAGGTCCGAAGCGGTGATGGAGCAGCGGATCCTCCCGCCGCTCGTGCACGCCGGGCGCGCCACTGATCACCACCACCGGCGAGGACTCCGCATGCGCGCCGGCGATGGCATTGACCACATTGAGTGCGCCGACGCCATAGGTGACCGCAAGCGCGCCAATGCCCTGGCAGCGCGCGTAACCGTCGGCGGCGAAGGCGGCCGTATCCTCGCGCGTGGTACCGATATGCTGAATTGCACTTTGCGTAATCTCTTCGTAAAAGCGCAGCACGTAGTCGCCCGGCACGCCAAAAATATGGTGTGCGCCGGCCTCATAAAGTCGCGCGAGCAGGTATCGACCGATGGTGGCGCGGCTCGCGCCCTGTGTAGTCCGGCCCGGCAGCGGTTGATCTTCAAGGATGCTCGATGACATGACCTGGAAACCTGGGTTAATGATTGATCGTGGTTATCCGCAAAACGGGATCCAGCCTCGCTCCTAGTGTAGCAGCCAATAACGCGCGCAGCGTTCAATCCATCGCGTGTGCCTTGCGGAGAATACATTCCGCTATGCTGCTAGACTAAAGCCATTGTTCACTCGCAGCCCTTCACCATGCTGATCTCACTCAAGGAG
>JAPSGG010000308.1 GCA_031177845.1 Chromatiales bacterium | reverse complement strand
CAGGATGCCGGTTCTTCCGACAGCAACGAGACCTGGGAAAACCCCGCCACGCCGGCGGTGCTCAACAGTTCGAGCACCTCCCCGTAGGGGACTCCCTCGTCGGCGCCGACGTAGACCGCAGCATCAGGCCGTTCCGAGTTGAGTTTCTTGAGGCGCGCGTAGAGCGCGCCGGGCGAGACCCGATCGTCGTCAATGAAAACGCGCTGCTCTTTGTCCAGCACGAGCAAGATGGGAGCCGGCGGTTTCTCCATGGCATTGGCCTTTACCTTGGGCAGTTCGACCGGCACTTGCAGCATCATCAGCGGTGCGGTCACCATGAACACGATGAGCAGCACCAGCATCACGTCCACGAAAGGCGTGACGTTGATCTCCGCCATCGGGCGCAACTCATTGCCCGCCTCTTCGACGGCGGCGCCGGGTTCCATCAGGTGTATAGCCATGTCAGCCGCCCTCCGGCCTCGCCCTCGCGAGCCGGGTGCCGTAGGTCCCGATGATTGCCTGTACGCGGCTTGAATAATTGGAAAACTCCGTGGCGAATTTGTTGTAGGCCATTACCGCCGGAATAGCGGCCACTAGCCCAACGGCGGTAGCGAACAAGGCCTCGGCGATGCCAGGTGCGACCACGGGCAGGCTGGTGTCGTGCGTACGGGCAATGGCCGTAAAGCTGTTCATGATGCCCCACACCGTGCCGAACAGGCCTATGAAGGGCGCCGCTGAACCCACCGTGGCGAGAAACGGCAAGTGCTTTTGCAGGCGGCGCAATTCTTCGCCGAGCGCCGAACGCATAGCGCGTTCGATACGCTCGCGTCGCTCGGATCGCGATTCCGGCTGCCCGTCCCCGGGCATGCCATCGCACCACTCTCGGTTTCCCGCCTCGAAAACGGCCGCCACAGGATGGTGCAGTTCCCGTCTATCCGGCAAGAAATTCCGGTTGGTCTCGAACTCGCGCTCGATGCGCGACACCATGCGCCGCGCCTTGATGAGCTGGACGGTCTTATCCACGATGATGGCCCAGCACCAGACGGAGAAGAATACCAAGACAACAAGCGCCCCCTTAACCACCGGGTCGGCGTTCAGCAGCAGGTCTTTTAACAAGAGATCGGATGGAACGGCGAGCCCAGAAATTATCGGCTCCAAGGTGCACCTCCTTTACTGGGATAGACGGTCGTTGAATCTCGCGCCGCGGGGCGCGCGAGGGGGAGTTTAAGAGCGGCCGCTTAAGCTTTCACAGGCGGTTTGTCACGTTAACATCCATGAGAACAGCGGACAACGGGAGTTTTTCCCGACGTGGCACGCCAACCTCCGGCTCCCCCGGCAGGCAGGAGCGGCTCAGTGCGGACCGCGCCACTTGATGGAGCAACCCACGCTGGGGATCTGCTTGAGGGGCCCACGGCCCGTCTCGGCGACCTGCACCATGGCCTCGAACAGTTCGCGGCGGGCATCTGGCGGGGCCATTTCCCTCCGGCTGGCGTCCAGACGCCCTCGATATTGCAGTTCAAGATCCGCGTTGTAACCAAAAAAGTCAGGTGTGCAGATCGCGCCGTAGGCCTTGGCAACCAATTGCGTCTCGTCCAGCAGGTAAGGAAACGGAAAATCGCATTCCCGCGCGACTCTGCGCATGTTGTCGAAGGAATCCTCCGGATAGTCAGTCGGATCGTTGGACATGATCGCGACCGACCCGATGCCGTGCGACTTCAACTCGCGCGCGTCTCGCACAATGCGCTCGCGCACGGCCTTGACATAGGGACAATGATTGCAGATGAACATCACCAGCAGCCCGCGCTCGCCGCGGCATTGATTAAGCGACCAGCGCTTGCCGTCCACGCCGGGAAGATCGAAGTCGATCGCGGGTCTGCCAAAGTCGCACACCGGGGTTTCCAAACTGGCCATAGGCATACCTCTTTGCTCAATGCCATTCGACAAGAACCTTAACGCAAAGCCCACGGAGGCGCAAAGCGGATGAGGGAACGAGGTGTGGAGGTGAACTACATGACATTTCAACTTACCCCCTCTATCCCTAACTCCTATGCCGTATATCCTACTGCCGCTGTGCAATCGAGGTTCAGTTTGTTTATACTTTTACGCCTTTCGGTGTATTTACTTCGCGCGCTAATTAGAAAATTGGCGTTACATGTGCCAGCCAGTACGCGGCGCGCAGCACCGCTCAGCGCAAGCTGATGCAGCATCTCGCGAGCGCGTCCAGTGCGCGGGCGCGAGCACCTCACACGTTGAAGACGACGATGTCCGAACCATGACCATGACGGGTCTTCGCCGGCATTCATTCATGATCAACTGGAAAAGCGATAAATGAGTAGAGCCTATTCATTCACTTCGGAATCCGTTTCCGAGGGCCATCCCGATAAGATGTGCGATCAGATCTCGGATGCAATCGTCGACGCGATCCTAGCGCAGGATCCTAATGCTCGTATCGCGTGCGAGACTTTGGTCAAGACCGGCATGGTCCTGCTGGCGGGCGAAGTGACCACGACCGCCCACATCGAGTTCGAGAACGTCGTGCGCGAGACTGTCAGGGCGATCGGCTATACGGATTCCGCGATGGGCTTTGATTCGGACACTTGCGCCGTGATCAATGCGCTCGGCAAGCAGTCACCCAACATCGCGCAGGGCGTCGACCGCCCGAATAAGGAAGATCAGGGCGCCGGCGATCAGGGCCTCATGTTCGGCTACGCCAGTGACGAAACGGATGTGCTGATGCCCGCCCCGATCACCTACGCGCATCGTCTGGTCAAGCGTCAAGCGGAGGCGCGCAAGAGCGGCGAACTACCATGGCTGCGACCAGATGCCAAGAGCCAAGTAACCTTCCGTTATGAGAATCAGAAGCCAGTAGGCGTGGACGCCCTAGTACTCTCTACCCAGCACCATCCAGACATTTCACAGAAGCACCTGAAAGAAGCGGCCATGGATCTGATTATTAAGCCCGTTGTACCGCCCGAATGGCTGTCCAAAGACACCAAGTATCACATCAATCCCACGGGCAAGTTCGAGATCGGCGGGCCCATGGGCGATTGCGGACTGACCGGCCGCAAGATCATCGTCGACACCTATGGTGGCATGGCCCGTCATGGCGGCGGGGCCTTTTCCGGCAAGGACCCGTCCAAAGTCGATCGGTCGGCCGCCTACGCCGGCCGTTACGTCGCCAAGAACATCGTCGCGGCCGGCCTGGCCGCGCGCTGCGAGATTCAGGTCTCGTATGCGATCGGAGTGGCCGAACCCACCTCCGTGAGCGTGGACACCT
>JAPSGG010000307.1 GCA_031177845.1 Chromatiales bacterium | reverse complement strand
GGCCCATCGCCGCCTCGGCATTCGCGTCCAACAGTTCGGTGCTTACCGGATTGCCGGATAAGGCCTGGAAGGTCAGCGGTGTGATGAACTCGCGCGCGGCTTTCGTCATGGCCACCCGCACCTGAGCGCCTGCGTCTCGCAGACGGCGGGTGAGTTCGACGCTCTTGTAGGCCGCGATGCCGCCCGTCACCCCTACTAACACCCGCTTGTTGACAAGCAGATTCATGAGGCGGAAGTGTACCAGAAAGCATCATCGGCTTGACCAAAGGTCGCTCGGAGCAGGTGCCGCCGCTGGCCGTTTAGCTTAATCTGGAGCAATTCAGGAGCTATTGTCAGGGAGACAAGAAATGGCAATCACCGATTGGCCTGCTGATGAGCGGCCGCGCGAGAAGCTGCTGGCGCGCGGCGCGAGCAACTTATCGGACGCGGAGTTGCTGGCGATCTTCTTACGCACCGGCATCAAGGGCAAGAGCGCGGTCGATCTCGCGCGTGAGTTGCTGGATCAGTTTGGCAGCTTACGGGCGCTGTTGAGCGCCGGTCAAGAGACTCTCTGCGCGGGTAAAGGACTGGGCACGGCTAAGTACGTGCAGCTGCAGGCCGTGCTAGAGATCGCTAGGCGGCATTTGTTTGAATCCGTGCGGCGGGGTGACTCGCTGTCGAATCCAACTGAGACACGTCGCTATCTCACGATGAAGCTGCGCGACTACGCCTTCGAAGTCTTCGCTGCACTATTTCTGGATAATCGTCACCGAGTGATCGCCTTCGACGAGTTGTTTCGCGGCACCATCGATGGCGCGAGCGTCCACCCGCGCGAGGTGGTGAGGCGGGCGCTGCATCACAATGCCGCGGCCGTCATCTTCGCGCATAACCATCCTTCCGGTGTAGCCGAACCGAGCCAGGCCGACCGGCACATCACGCAACGGCTCAAAGACGCTCTGTCCCTGATCGACGTGCGCGTGCTGGACCATATCGTAATCGGCGACGATACGATCTCGTTTGCTGAAAGAGGCCTACTCTAAGCGGCTTTACGCCGGAAGGGCCCGGCGATTAAGTTAGGATGCGGGCACTCCCGCATAGAGCTCGTCCAGGGGCAGCTTAAGAGCCAACGAAGTGAGTTCGATGATTTCACCCGCTCCCAAGCTGATCTGACTAGTAACCGTCGGTTGATGCTGCCTCTTCCACTTCCACCGATTCGGCCGGCACTGGCATTAGGACGATCCGCCTTCACTGCTTCTACCAAGCACAATATCCCAAACTGCAATGCGTGAATCCGCTTCCATCTCCTCGGTGGGCGGCATCAGTTTGGCAAGCAAGCTTTCTTGATCCGAGGCGCCTTGCAGTAGCTGATCTTCCTCGTTCAACGGCTCGCCCGGGAAATACATCTGGGTCACCAGGCGATCGGTCCTGCTCCTGATGTCGAAGTGAATATGCGGTGTACGCGTCCATGCGTCACTCACCGGGTACGGTCCCGGTTTGATGGTCTTGAACCGATAGCGGCCTTGCCCATCGGTGTGCTGGACGCCATAGCCCTGAAAATTAGGGTCCAACGGAGCGGTATTTGGATCGCGCGGATGATCGTAGCGCCCGTAAGTGTTGGCCTGCCAGCGCTCGATCCGAGCATCGGGTATCGGTTTGCCATCGAGGTCCAACAGCCGCCCCATGAGATGGATAATCTGTCCCTTCGCGCGGCCGGGTTTGCCGGAGATGACTGTGAGATCGGCGTCCTGATCCAGCGGTTTGAGCACGGGATAAAACGGTCCCATGATCTGGCCCGCGGTCGGTTCTAAGCTTCGGGCCAACAGTGATCTGGTGGCGCCTGATAATGCGAACCCGCTCAGGGCAGTGAACATACGCAAAATGCGCCGGCGGGATATTGCTTTCTCAGATTTCACTGGGTTTCCTCCGGGGAAAGCCTACGTACCATGTGCACCCGCATTGCAACAGCGGCCTGCCTTAGGAGCGCTCCCAGGAGCGTTTGCTAACAAGCTCGAGCTGACGTGTCGATGGGACGTCAGGGACCGCGGCGACGGCCCCGACCTGACGCACGCGCCAGCCGAGCACTTCGATGAGCAGGGCGGGTAGGAAAATCAGGGTGACCAAGGTCGCGAAGAATAAACCGAACAGCACGATGGCGCCGACGCCGCGGTAGAGCTCGGTACCGGCACCGGGGATGAAGACCAGCGGCGAGAGCCCGCAGATGGTCGTAACGGTCGTCATGACGATAGGCCGCAGTCGGGATTCGAGCGCCTCGCGCACGGCCTCTTTCACGCCAAGACCCGCCACGCGCAGGTTATGTAATGCTCGATCCACGATGAGGATTGGATTGTTGACCACCGTGCCGACCAGGGTCAGAAAACCGAGCATCGTGATCATGTCGAAGGACTGGCGGATCGCCGCGAAACCCAGATGCGGCAGTTGCGTCCCGACCGCGTTCAACAGCCATAGGCCGGCGATGCCGCCGGCGATGCCGAGCGGCACGGTCGTCATGATCAGCAGCGGGTAGCCCCAATGCGAGAAGATGGCGACCAGCAACAGATAACAGAGCAAGACGGCGACCACGTAGTTGCCCGACAGCGCCTCGCGCGTCACTTGCAGCTGATCGCTGGCGCCGGAGATGTCCAGCACGACGCCCGGCGGCACCGCGCCCGTGTCTTGCAGGTGCTCAATGACGTCGGTCTGCACGATTCCCACGGCGGTCTCCAGTGCGACCGAGCGCGGCGGGATGATGTTGAGTGTAACGGTGCGTTGCCCGCTGACCCGGCGGATGGTGTCCGTATCCACGGTCTGCACGATCTCGGCGATCGCGCCGAGCGGGACTACCGCGCCCTGCGGCGTGTGCATGGGCAAATGCCCCACGTCGCCCAGCTCCTGCGCGGAGCCGGCGGTGCTGTACAGAAAGATATCGATCTTGTCATCCGCAAGAAAGAACTCATCGACAAAGACGCCGTCGATCAGTGCGGCGGCGGCGTATCCGAATTCCTCAGCGGTCAGCCCCAGTTCAGCGATGCGCTCCCAGTCCGGGCGCAGCTCGACCAGCGGTTGTCCCAGGGTGAGTGACGGCGGATCGGACTGAACCTGCGGGCCATCGAAGACCTGCTGCGCGCGCTGATAGGCGGCGAATGCCGTCTCGTAGATGGGACCGAACTCCGGGCCGGTGATGTCCAGGTTGACGCTACGTGTACCGCCATCATTGCTGGAGATGATGGATCCCCGAGAGGAGAACGCGCGCATGCCAGGATAGGCTGTGAACTTGTCGTTGAGGGCCTT
>JAPSGG010000057.1 GCA_031177845.1 Chromatiales bacterium | reverse complement strand
CCGGTCATCCAGCGGCGACTTGCCATTCGGCCTTCAGGCCAAGATGCTAGCGCGGCGCCTACCCGCCGGATTGCTGAGTACGCCACGGCGGTCTTGAACGCGACGCTCAACGAGGCCGAGCGGGCGGAGCTGATTGAAATCGAGCTTGCAGTCGGCAGACCTCCTGCGGCCGGCGAGTGGATGCTGCTGGGCGGTATCATGATGCTCATGACCGCGCTGCTTTGGCTGCCGTGATCATGAAGATCGCGCTGGCGCTGGAATACGACGGCAGCGGGTTCAAGGGGTGGCAAGCACAACGCGGCGCGCGCACCGTGCAGGGCAGCGTAGAAGCCGCGCTTTCCAAGGTCGCCAATCATCCGGTCAAGGTCGTCTGCGCGGGCCGCACCGACACGGGCGTACACGCCGTGGGCCAGATAGCGCACTTCGAGACGCAGGCCCTGCGCAGCATGCGCTCCTGGGTGCTGGGGGGAAACGTCAATCTGCCTGTTGGCGTCACCATCACATGGGCGCAACCGGTCGCGGATGACTTTCATGCTCGCTTCAGCGCGACCTCGCGGCGGTACCGCTATATCATCCTCAACCGCTGGGTACGTCCCGCCGTGCTGCATGCCAAGGTCGCCTGGCACCACCAACCCCTCGATGAAGGACGCATGCAGCGGGCGGCCGCCCACCTCGTCGGCGAACACGATTTCACGACCTTCCGGGCGCTCGCGTGTCAAGCGAAAAATCCGGTGCGCATCGTGCACGAACTCGACGTGAGTCGGAGAGGCGACTGCGTTTACCTCGACGTTCACGCCGATGCTTTCTTGTACCACATGGTGCGCAATATTGCCGGCGTGTTGATGGCCATTGGTACCGGCGAACGGCCCGTCGATTGGACGGCCGAGTTGCTGCAGATGCGCAACCGGGCTAGAGGCGGCATCACCGCCCCACCCGATGGACTCTATCTGGTGCATGTCTCCTACGCTGCACGTTTCGGCCTGCCTGGCGACTACATTCTGCCGCGCTATTGCTAGCGGGCGCCCGTTGGTATCGATGGCGGGCCGGGACAGTTATCATAGGCTTTTGGACATTCTGCACGGTGCGTACACGGATCAAGATATGCGGCATCACCCGGGCCGAAGACGCATGCGTGGCGGCCGAATTGGGCGCCGATGCCATCGGGTTGGTGTTCCATGCGGCGAGCTCCCGCGCGGTCTCGATCGCGCAGGCGCGCGAAATCGTTGCTGCAACACCGCCGTTCGTGGCCCGCGTCGGCGTGTTCCTGAACGCAGATGTGGCGTTTATATGGGAAACCCTGGCTAGTGTGCCGCTCGATCTAATGCAGTTTCATGGTGAAGAACCGCCTGAGGCGTGCGGCAGCTACGGACGCCCTTATATCAAGGCGGTGGCGATGGGCGCGGACATGGACGTTGCTGAGTACATAGCGCGCTATCCGCAGGCCGCGGGCTTTCTGCTCGATAGCCATCTGCCGGGTCAGGCCGGCGGTTCGGGTGCAACCATCGACTGGGCGCGAGTCCCCGCGCGTTTGGGGCGACCGCTGATCCTGGCCGGCGGCTTGAGGGTCGATAATGTGGCCCGGGCGGTGCAAACTACTCGCCCCTACGGTGTCGATGTCAGCAGCGGCGTCGAGACGGGCAGGGGTATCAAGGATGCGACCAAGATCGCGGCATTCATAAACGAGGTTAGACGTGTCGACTTTAGCCAAGACCAAGGCCCAGGCCCCAGCCTTCGATAGCCTGCCGGACGCCAATGGGCATTTCGGACCTTACGGTGGTCGGTTCGTAGCCGAGACCCTGATGGCGCCGCTGGAAGAATTGCGGCTGGCGTACGAGAAATTCCGCGATGACCCGGGTTTCAAGGCCGAGCTGGATGCGGACCTTGCGGACTACGTGGGCCGGCCCAGCCCCTTGTACCTGGCCTCCCGCTGGAGCCAGAAACTGGGCGGCGCGCAGATCTTTCTGAAGCGCGAGGACCTGAATCACACCGGCGCCCACAAGGTTAACAACACGGTCGGCCAGGCGCTGCTAGCCAAACGCATGGGCAAGACCCGCATCATCGCCGAAACCGGCGCGGGTCAGCATGGCGTGGCGACCGCGACCGTGGCGGCGCGACTCGGGTTCGAGTGCGTCGTCTATATGGGCACCGATGATATCCAGCGCCAGGCGCCGAACGTCTTTCGCATGCGCCTGCTGGGGGCCAAGGTGGTGCCCGTTAACTCCGGTTCGCGCACGCTCAAGGACGCCTTGAACGAGGCCATGCGCGACTGGGTCACCAATGTCGACAATACCTTCTACATCATTGGCACGGTGGCGGGGCCGCACCCCTATCCAGCCATGGTGCGCGATTTCCAGGCTGTGATCGGGCGCGAGGCGCGCGCGCAGTGCCTTCAGCAGACGGGTCATCTGCCTGATGCCCTGATCGCCTGTGTGGGCGGCGGTTCCAATGCCATGGGGCTGTTCTACCCGTTTATCAACGATGCTGAAGTTGCCCTATACGGCGTAGAAGCGGCTGGCCAGGGACTCGCCACCGGTAAGCACGCCGCCTCGCTGTGTGCCGGCAAGGCCGGTGTGCTGCACGGCAATCGCACATACCTGATGCAAGACCCCGACGGCCAGATTCTGGATACGCACTCCATTTCCGCGGGCCTGGATTATCCCGGCGTGGGGCCAGAACACGCCTGGCTGAAAGACAGCGGTCGCGCTCGCTATGTAGCAGTCACGGACGATGAGGCGCTCGCCAGCTTTCATGATCTCACCCGCACCGAGGGCATTATCCCCGCGCTGGAGAGCAGTCACGCGCTGGCCTATGCGGCGCGGCTAGCGAAGGAGATGAGCTCGGACCGGCGCATCATCGTCAATCTATCTGGCCGCGGCGATAAGGACATTGAGACCGTCGCGCGACATCAGGGGATCGAATTATGAGTCGCCTCAAGGCCTGTTTCGACGGTCTCAAGGCGCAGGACCGCCGCGCGCTGATTCCGTATATGACGGCCGGCGATCCACATCCCGATGCGACCGTTCCCTTGATGCGCGCGATGGTCGCAGCGGGTGCCGATATCATCGAGCTGGGCGTGCCGTTTTCGGATCCCATGGCCGACGGGCCGGTCATTCAGGCCGCCTGCGAGCGCGCCCTCAAACACGATGTCAGCCTGCGCCGCGTGCTGGAATTAGTGCAGGATTTTCGGGCGCGGGATCGGGAAACGCCGGTGGTACTCATGGGCTATCTGAACCCTATCGAGATCCTGGGTTACGAGCCGTTTGCCGACGCTGCCGCAAAGGCCGGCGTGGACGGGGTGCTGACCGTGGACCTGCCGCCCGAGGAAGCATCCGAGTTGGCCGCGGCGCTTGTAGCGGCCAATATCGATCCCATCTTTCTGCTCGCGCCCACAACCACTTCAGCGCGGACCAAGACCATCTGCGCGGCAGCGAAGGGTTTCATATACTATGTCTCGCTCAAGGGCGTCACCGGTGCAGCAACGCTGGATGTTGTGGCGGCCGAGCGGAAGCTGACTGAAATCCGGGCCTGCGCGACGATTCCGATCGGCGTCGGGTTCGGTATCAAAGATGCCGCGGTCGCTGCACGGATGGCGAAGATCGCCGATGCGGTGGTGGTCGGCAGCGCAGTGGTCGAGTGCATCGCGACCAATGCCGGCGATTTCAAGGCGGCGGAAGCAAAGGTTGTGACATTGCTGCGCGAAATGCGCGAAGCGATGGACAGCCGAGGTGCAAATGCGCGGGTCGCGTGAGGCGCTGCTGCGAGTGCTGCGCAGTCCGTCAGCGGCCGAGTGTCCATGATAAGAATGTAGGGATCGAAACATGAGTTGGTTTGAAAAATTGATGCCCTCGCGCATCCGCACGGAAGGCAATAACAAGCGCAACGTGCCGGAGGGCTTATGGGATAAGTGCGAGGAGTGCAACGCCATCCTTTACCGGGCCGAACTGGAGCGCAATCTAAACGTCTGCCCGAAGTGCAACCATCACCGGCGCATCGGTGCGCGCAAGCGGCTGGATGTCTTCCTGGACAAGGATCCGCGCACCGAGATCGGGGCCGAGTTGCAGTCCCTGGACTTTCTCAAGTTTCGTGACGCGAAAAGATACAAAGACAGGCTAAGCGCGGCGCAAAAGGTCACCAGCGAAAAGGACGCCCTGGTAGTGATGCGCGGCGAGGTCAAGGGGTTGCCGCTGGTGGCGGCAGCCTTCGAGTTCGACTTCATGGGCGGTTCGATGGGCTCGGTCGTAGGCGAGCGCTTCGTGCGTGGCGTCGATGTGTGTCTGAAGGAGAGCGTACCCCTGGTATGTTTCTCCGCCAGCGGCGGCGCGCGCATGCAGGAGGCGTTGACCTCGCTGATGCAGATGGCCAAGACCAGCGCCGCACTCGGGCGTATGTCACAGCGCGGCATCCCCTACATCTCGGTGCTGACCGATCCAACCATGGGCGGCGTATCGGCAAGCCTCGCCATGCTGGGCGATATCCATATCGCCGAACCGAACGCGCTGATCGGTTTCGCCGGCCCCAGGGTCATCGAGCAGACGGTGCGCGAGACCCTGCCCCAAGGTTTTCAGCGTGCCGAATTTCTGCTGGAGCATGGCGCCATCGATATGATCGTCGATCGCCGTCAGATGCGAGACCGCATCTCGGTGTTGCTGTCAATGTTCTACCCGCATGCGATGAGCCAGCAGACCGAAGCCGCAGTCACCGCGCCCGAAGCGCCGGTGGTTGCGCAGGGTCAAGCACACGAAGTGGTGCAGCAGGCGTAGTCCTAACCGGTACGAAATCGCTGCAGGAGTCTCCGTGCTTTGCCGCCACGGCTGCACGTGCGTCATCTCCGGGTGAGGCTTCTCAAGTGCGCTTCGATAAACTCGACGACTGGCTGAACTGGCAGCAGACGCTGCATCCGCACACCATAGAGCTAGGCCTGGAGCGGGTCGGAGAGGTGGCGCGTCGATTGGGTCTGACCCGGCCAGATTATAAGGTCATCACGGTAGCCGGCACCAATGGCAAGGGCTCCTGCGTGGCAATGCTGGAGTCGATCCTGATTGAGGCCGGTTATCGGGTTGGCAGCTATACCTCACCTCATCTACTTCGCTATAACGAGCGCGTGCGCGTGCAACGGGAAGTGATCCCGGACGACGCCTTATGCCGCGCGTTCGAGCTTGTCGATGCCGCCCGGGGCGCGATTAGCCTCAGCTATTTCGAGTTCGGGACGCTGGCGGCCATGCACATCTTCGCGCGCAGCGCCCTCGACGTGACGGTTTTGGAGGTCGGCCTGGGAGGCAGGCTGGATGCGGTCAATGTGCAGGATCCGGATGTGGCGCTCATCACTAGTATCGATCTCGATCATACTGAATGGCTAGGGGACAATCGCGAAGCGATCGGATATGAGAAGGCCGGGATCATGCGCGCGGGCAGGCCTGTCGTTTGCGGCGATCCCGATCCGCCTACGAGCATCGGTAAGCAAGCTGCCGCTGCGCAGGCTGTGCTGTATCAGCTAGGACGGGATTTCAGCTATCGGCGCGACGGCAACATGTGGGCGTGGCAAAGCGGTCCATGGCATTACGACCGACTGCCATTGCCCGCCTTGCGGGGCGAGGTGCAACTGCAAAATGCCTCGACGGTATTGATGAGTCTGTCGTGCATCGCCGATCAATTGTCAGTCGATGCGGCGCATATTCGTAGTGGCTTGCAGAAGGTGGTGCTGGCGGGCCGCTTCCAGCGCTTGCCGGGCCCGGTGGAGATCATCGTCGATATTGCGCACAATCCAGCGGGCGCCAGGGTTTTCGCATCGACCCTACGCGCGTCGCCATCGGCCGGCCGCACGCACGGCGTATTTGCAGTATTAGCGGACAAGGACGCTGCGAATATGGTGGAAGCGGTTAGAGATGCCATCGACTGCTGGTACCTGGCCGCGAATCGCTCCGAGCGCGCATTGCCGGTAGGGGAACTTCGAGCACTGCTCACATCTAAGGTCGCGCAGCCTCTCCAGTCCTTTGACAGTGTTGCCGAGGCCTACCATGCGGCCTGCCGAGCGGCGTCTGCTGCCGACCGCGTGGTGGTATTCGGATCAGCCTTTACCGTGGCAGAAGTGTTGGCCTTGCACGTATAATCCGCTGCGTCCTTTCTGCAAAGGGGATGCGGAAAGAGCAACCCCTCGACAATCATCACGAAACAGGTGATAAAAACCCGTGGATACCTCACTTAAGCAACGTCTTGTGGGTGCGGCGCTGTTGGTCGCGCTGGCCGTCATCTTCATTCCCATGTTGTTCGATGGGACAGACCATCAAGAGCCGGTGAGCTTGGATATGGAGGTCCCACCCGAGCCCGAGTTTACCTTTGGCGAACCTTCCGCCCCGCCTTCAGTCGAGCCGGAGGCCAGAGCTGTACCGCCTGAAAATCGGGTCGCGCCGGGCGAGATCGCCAATCTCGACGATCGATCCGCGGCGCCCGCGGACAAGGCACCAAATGCGACGGAACTCGCTCGAGCACCAGCGCCGAAACCGATGCCTGAGCCCGCGGCGAAGCCGGCCCCGGAATTGGCTCTAGCCCCCGCGTCGCAACCGGCCACTCAGAAGCCAGCCCAACCGGAAAGGCCGGCTGCGAAGGCTGAAGCGCCGAACCGCCAAGTTGCGGCTGGCACTCCGCCCGCTGCCCCACCTGTGGAAAAGCCGCAAACCGTGGCGACACTTCAACCATCCTCACCCGCGACAACACTCAGTCCCGCCGCGCCATCATCCTCAGCGCGGACCGAACCTTCCTCCGACTCGGCACTGATGGCATGGGCGGTGCAGGTGGGGAGCTTTAGCGAACATGAAAACGCCACGACTTTGCGCGACCAGTTACGGGCGGCGGGCTTTGCGGCGTTCGAAGAACGGGCCATATCCGATGGCGAAGAGGTCTACCGCGTCAAGGTAGGACCGGAATTCAACCGCGCGCGCGCCGAGGATTTGCAAGCCCGGCTGCGCGTGCAGCAAGACCTTCAAGGCATCGTGGTGAGCCATCCACCGGCATCTAGCAGCCAAGTGCTTCGCGGTGGGGGCTGATACGAGCGACACCGCAAACCGGAAATGAAACATCTTAAACGCGACCTGGGCTGGACATTGCAAGATCCGGCAGGATAACCAGGCAAGATATTGCGAAGGGCGCTAAATGGTGAACAAAGACTCACGAGTCAACCAATCCAAATCCCCCATTCCCTCCTTTGATAAAGGGGGATGAGGGGGATTTTTTGGATCGAAGACCGCACAGCGGTGTTCACCACTACCTGTTCCCATGGACAATTGATGGTCGCGCCGAGAACGCCCACGGGCCAATAGATCATGTCGGGGCTTGATGCCGTCATCGTCGTCATCGTTCTGATTTCGGCTGTGATCGGCCTGGTGCGCGGGTTCGTAAAAGAAGCGGTGGCTTTGGGCACCTGGATTGCCGCTATCTGGCTGGCCGTGATCTTCTCCAATGATCTCGCAGCAATGCTGCCGCAGGCACTGGAACGCGCCAGTTTCTCCCTGGGCCGCACCGATTTCGAGATTCGAAACATGCGCATCGGTATCGCCTTCACGCTGCTCGTGGTCGCAGCCCTGATCGCGGGTGCAGTCCTCAACCATCTACTGGGTAAGCTGACCAAGGCACAGGTCCTCAGGGGGGCGGACCGTGTTCTGGGCCTGATCTTCGGGGTCGCGCGCGGGCTGGCCATCGTGCTGATCATCGTTCTGGCTGCGGGACTCACTGAAGCGCCGCAGTCTGAATGGTGGCGGCAGGCTAGGCTGATCCCGCCTTTCGAACTAGGCGCGACGCGGGCGCTCAATCTATTGCCGCCAGATGTCGCACTTAGGCGAAGCTCACCGAGTG